>CBFGMX010000059.1:0-28834 GCA_965649955.1 uncultured bacterium | reverse complement strand
GTGCGGTCATACCATACGTGTCTCCCGGTTGTGGCGGTCGCACGTTAGCCCGCGGATACTTACGTACAACACACCCAACGCGGATTGGCTGGTCAGGTGTCAGGGGAAACGTTATGCTGGTGCCGAACATCCTAGCGCCGACACAAGCTTTCCTGCTTTTCGATTCGACTTGAATTCTGCCTGGCTTGCGTGAGGAGGACCCAAATGCTTTCTTCTGCTTCACGTGCATTCTTTTCCATCGTTTTAATTGGAATTGCAATCGCTGTATCCGTGGCTCAGGAAGTCGAAACGATCAAGACCGACACGAACTTAGTTACCGTGCCGGTTATCGTGACCTCAATCAACGGCCTCTACATCACCGACCTCACCAGGGACGAATTCAAGATTTGGGAAGACGGCGTCCCTCACGAGATCGCTTTTTTCGGCAAGGTGTCGGCGCCTTTTCACGTCATCCTGATGCTCGACACCAGCTCCAGCACAAAGGACAATCTCCGCCAAATTCAGGCAGCCGCGTATGCTTTTGTCCAACAGTTGCAGCCTGCCGACCGCGTCAAGATCATTTCTTTCGACGATCAGGTCCGCGACTTGAATGAGTTCACCAGCAACCGGGAAACGCTGAAGAGCGCAATCAACAGCACACGAGCAGGTCAGGGAACCAAGGTGTACGACGCGTTTGAACTTGCGATGAATACGATTCGCAACATTCAGGGACGCAAAGCGATCGTCATTTTCACCGATGGCATGGACTGGCACAGCGACAGCGCCACGTTCGACGGCACGCTCCGCAACCTGGACGAAGAAGGAGTAATCGTTTATCCGATTCGCTACGAAACGCGCGCCACAACGGAAGCCCTCGCGCGCCAGCAGTCGGAACAGATAACACCGTCGCTGCCCACTAGAGAGGTAATCCAGAGTCCACCGAGCGGCACAACCGCGCCGACATTCCCGGGCGGCGATCCGATTCCCACAACCGGAACGCAACGCCGCACAGGACCACTCGGACTGCCGCTTCCGGAAGAGATCATGCGCCGCCGTCGCGAAACTCAAACCGGTGGACGTCAGCGATATCCGGATCCAAATGACCCGAATCAGCTTCCCGGCCAGCTACCAGATGAGAGCCTTCCTCCGGAGGGCCGCCTTCCGGACCGGCGTCGCATCCCGGGCCAGTCCGAACCTCCGTCAACGTCCACGAGCAGACGAACGACCCGTCGCGACGATTCAATCTCTGCGATGCTTGACCTCGAATATGCAAAGGCAGACAAGTATCTCAATGCGCTGGCTGCGAAATCGGGCGGACGACTCCTGCGCGCGGACACACTCGACTATTTGCCCGACGCCTTCGCGCAGATCGCTGCCGAGCTTCGCACTCAGTACCTGCTTGGCTACTATCCACTCAACAAGGAACACGACCAGCGTTATCGCGGGATCAAGGTGGCAACCACGCGTAAGGATGTTATGATTCGCGCGCGCCCTGGTTATCTTTCCACCGGCGCAAAGTGATCCCTTCAGATCGATAGTCAAGCTACGAATGCCTGATCGAGCCGCTGCCTGGGAGTTGCTGTGTGAGTACACGAAGGGCGATAGCCTGCGTAAGCACGCCCTTGCCGTCGAGGCCGCTATGCGCGCCTGCGCCAGCCGTTACAACGACGGACCCACCGATGAAGACGAATGGGGAATAGTCGGGCTGCTCCACGACTTCGACTACGAGATGTTCCCCTCAGCGGACCAGCATCCGTTTACCGGCGCAAACATTCTATGCGGCCGCGGTTATTCGGACCGCATTGTCCGAGCGATTCTCGGTCATGCAACGTACACCGGCGTACCGCGCGATACGGACATGGCCCGTGCACTCTTCGCCACCGACGAGTTGTGCGGTTTTCTGGTAGCGTGTGCGCTCGTGAGACCATCGCGCAGTCTTGACGACATGGAAGTTTCTTCCGTCAAGAAGAAACTGAAAGACAAAGCGTTTGCGCGATCGGTAAATCGCGACGACATCAAGCAAGGTGTCGAAGAGTTAGGCGTCAATCTCGACGAGCATATTCGATTCGTGATCGATGCCTTGCGTCCGATTCAGAACGAAATTGGGTTGAACAGGATCGCGAGTTGAAAGCGAGTCAGGAAGCTACGTGCGGACCAGGGCGGAGTGGATCTGTTAGGCCGTTGCGAGACGTCAGGACTGAAGTCACCATGAAAATCGAGACGGTGAGCAAGGTAGCGAGGACGGCGGTGAGAAACGCCTGCAGTTTTCGTCGTCTCGCGGTGTGCCGGTAAACGAAGATCGAGGCGAATACGATTGTCGCCAGCGGAAGCAGGAGCGTGGAAACTGCCAAAAGACCCGGACTTGATAACGACTTCACGGCCAGGACACCCAACACCAGTGCGATACTGGCACCGGCGCCTACGACGGCCGCGAGCACTGAAGCGATTATTACCAGCTTCAGTCGCATTCCGCGCGGTTCCTTGTTCTGCTGGTGGTGTGCAATTATTCCTCCTCGGGTGGAGAAAAACCGGCCAAGAATAGCACAATGAACGGCGGTCCGTGGTTTCCTGGACCGCCGGAGTCAACTTTGGAGAAAATTCCGGGAACACGAATTGGATGCTAACCAGAAGCGCGCTGATTTGGTTGTCGGGCCAGGAAGGCCTCAAGGATTTTGCCACTCGGTTCAAGTTTTTCAAGAAACTAACCACTCGCTTCGTCGCCGGTGAGACTATCGACGAAGTCGTTCCTTACATCCGCGAGATTAATGCCGAGAACTGTACCGCTTCGTTCGATCATTTGAACGAATCGGTCGACAACCCTGACGAAGCAAACAAGGAAGTGGAAGAGTACCTGCGGATCCTGCAGAAGATCGAGGAGACGCGCATCCGGTCCAACGTTTCGATCAAGCTCACGCAGTTTGGTCTCGAACTTGATCCGGAGCTCGCGTACAACAATGCGCGGCGGGTTGTTGAAGACGCCAAACGGCGCGGCAACTTCGTGCGCGTCGACATGGAAGCTTCGAACGTGACGCAGGTGACCCTCGACATCTTCAAGCGATTGCGCTCGGAGTTCGAGCTGAACGACGTCGGTATCGTGTTGCAGTCGTACCTGCGCCGGACGTATGACGATGCGAAGGAGTTGGTGAAGCTGCCGGCGCGCATTCGCATCTGCAAAGGCGCGTACAGCGAGCCGCCCGAGGTTGCGTTTCCCGACAAGAAGGACGTCGACGAGAACTACGTCCGCGTGATGCAACTTTTGTTATCGAGCGGTGTTTATCACGGCGTCGCGACGCACGATCCGAAGATGATCGATGCGACGATCGACTTCGCGTCGCGCGAGGGCATCGGGAAAGAGAAGTTTGAGTTTCAAATGCTGTACGGGATCCGGCGGGATCTGCAACGGCAGTTATCGCGCGACGGGTTCAACATGCGCGTCTATGTCCCGTACGGGAAACACTGGTATCCTTACTTCATGCGGCGATTGGCCGAGCGCCCGGCGAACATTTGGTTCGTGATGAAGAACGTGTTGAAGGGGTGATCATTGATCATTGTTCATTTGACATTGGTCATTTGTCATTTCTCACTTGATTTTATCCGCGAATTGCGGCCATGTGGCAGTTAAGGACAGACCTGCGACTTCAAATGACAAATGACCAATGTCAAATGACCAATGACCAATGATTTCGAATCTGTGATTACAATATGAGCGACTGGTTCTGGGTTCTGTGGGCCGTTCTGGCGGCGATACTGATCGTGGCTGAGATCTTCACGTCGGGTTTCGTCCTGCTGTGGTTCGGCATCGGCGCGCTCGCCGCCGCATTCGCAGGTCTCGTCGGCATCGACAGTCTGTTGATTCAGTTCATGATCTTTGCCGTCGTCTCAATCAGCTTGACGGCAGCATCGCGCACAATCTTCATCAACTACTTCTCACGCGAAAAGAGCGGCCAATCATTACGGAGCGGTGTCGATGCGCTACCGGGAAAGATCGGGACGGTCGTTTCCTCAAGCACGGGCGCTCTTCATGAAGGCGCCGTCAAAGTCTATGGCTCGACCTGGACCGCCTACCCAGCCCCCGGCGAACCACCCCTAGAAGCCGGCGAACGCGTTTGCGTCGAGAGTGTCGAAGGTGCCTCAATCTACGTGAAGCGAGTCGGCGGCGATCCCGACTGGCGTCCGAAAGCCCTGCCCGAAAGAGAAGGCTAAACAATCAGCGTACTTCCGTGAAATCTGTGTGCGATGTTAGAGCGCATACAAGTGCACGCACGTCACAGACTGGACCGTACAAAGGGGGGGAACAAATGGATGCCTTTAGCTTACTCAAAGCGGACCACCGGAAAGTTGCTGAGCTGTTTGAGCGATTGGAGAAGACCAGCGGGAAGCGAAAGTTAGAAGTCTTTGCGCAAATCAAGGCTGAACTGGATCTACACGCGCTCATTGAAGAAAAGGTCTTCTATCCAGCACTCGAGAAACCCGAAGAGACCCACGACCTGACCCTCGAGGCTTACGAAGAGCATAAACAGGTCAAGAGTCTGCTCCGGCAATTGAGCAGGGCCAGGACCGCAAACGAAGAGTGGCAGGCGAAGGCCAAAGTGTTGCAGGAGAATGTCGAGCACCACGTCGACGAAGAGGAGAACGAGCTCTTTAAAAAAGCGGACGCGGCGTTGAGTGACGAAGAGATCGAGGAATTGGGACAACGCCTCGAGGCCGAAAAGGAACGCCAACAGGGCCGGTCTTCGCGAACTTCAGCCGGAAAGCGTGCTACCAGGACTTCGAGCGCCAAGAAAGCCGCAAGCTCGAAAAAGACAGGCGCGAAAAAGAAACCGGCAACTAAAGCCGCCGCGAAAAAGAGAACGGGAACTAAGAAAGGCGCTCGCGGCAGATCCGCAAGGGCGGCGAAGTAAATCGACTTCACCAGAATACAGGGCGCCGCCTGGCAAATGACCAACAATCTGTACGACTGCATCGTCATCGGCGCTGGACCGGCCGGATTGTCGGCGTCCCTTTTTCTGGCTCGCTACCTGCGCCGAACACTGACGTTTCATCACAACAGCCCGCGCAACGAATACGCGCATGGCGTGCACGGCTTTCTGGGACATCACGGAATCAACCCCGCCGAACTGCTGGCGAAAGGCCGCGATGAAGTGACGCACCATGGCGGGCTGATTGTCGAGGCCTGTGTAAACAGGGTGGAACGAGTTTCGTCGGACTGCTTTCGTGTCTATGCCGGTCCTGACGACGCAGAGCCACAGCTTTTCACGGCCCGTCGTCTGCTACTCGCTACCGGCCTTCGCGATCTAACACCCGAATGTCCCGGTTTTCGTGAGTTTTATGGTTCGACGGTACACCATTGTCCCGATTGCGATGGTTACGAAGTGAGAGACAAGCGCGTCGCAGTCCTCACGCACAACCACAACTCCGCTGCTTTCGCGACAAATCTTCTTACCTGGACCAGCCGGGTGACCGTGGTGAGTGATGGAAAAGAAATTCCCGCCGCCGATCGAGCAAAGTTAGAGCATCGCGGCATCGCACTACGAACAGAAGCGGTGGTTGCGTTGGAAGGCGACACATCAACCCGCCAGTTGCAGCGCGTTCTCTTCGCCGAAGGTGAACCACTGGAATGCGATGCGCTGTTCTTTAATCTCGGCACGGAGCTCGCCACTAATTTTCATGAAACTTTGGGATGCCGGCTCGATCCGGAATGCGGCCTGGTGTGGGTGGATACGACGCGGCAAACGAGCACGTACGGTGTTTATGCGGCGGGCGACATTACTCCGAACTCCCAGCTCGCAGTTGTAGCGGCGGCCGAAGGTGCGATGGCCGCAATCCACATTCACCGTTCGTTGATTGCTGACGAGCTGAGCGCTTAGTGAGGCTCGGTGTCGGCTTCGTAGTTGTCGTCGAGAGTTTTGTCTTCTTCGAGTGGCGGCAGTTCGATAGTGATGCGATCCGTTGCGGGCGCCTCGAGATCGTCGCCGTCAAAACGCGCGACCACGACCGTAATGTTGTCTTCACCGCCGCGGTTGTTCGCTTCTTCGATTAGCAAGTCGCACGCCTTCGACAGATCACCCTGGGTGCTTACGACTATCTTCTGAATGTCGTCGGAACGGAGTTTCCCCGAAAGTCCATCGCTGCACAGCAGGACGACGTCGCCCTGTCGCAAACGAATCCTGCCAGTGACGGGAGACACCTCGCTTTGCGCGCCCAGCGCCTGGAGTATCACGTTGCGAAACATGTGGGTCTCGGCTTCCGACTCGCTGATCTGGCCCACGTCAACCAGTTGCTGAACCAGCGACTGGTCCTTGGTCGCGAGACGAATGTGCTCCTTGCGAATGATGTAGCCGCGGCTATCGCCGACCTGGACAAGGTCTAAACTATCGCCTCGGATTGCGGCGCCCGTGAATGTCGCGCCCATGCCGGCGCAACGCGAGTCTTCCTGGCTGCGATGATGAATCGCGAGGTTCGCGTAGATGGTGGCGTTCTTCAAACACTCGACCAGGTCCAACTCGGGATCGCACGAGGCATTGCCCTCGCCGCCGATCAACATCTCCTTCACTGAGTCGACTGCCATGCGGCTCGCAACGTCGCCCGCGAGCGCGCCGCCCATGCCGTCGGATACGACCAGCACGAGCCCTTTGTCGCCAAGATCAAAGCGTGTGAGTTTTTCTGGGGGAGTGGCGCCGTCTGTTCCGGTCCATGTTTGTTCTGTTGACAGATCGAGGACCAGGAAGTTGTCCTCATTGCCGCGTCGCACCCGGCCGACGTCTGTTTTGGCGTATAACTCTACGATCATAAGGAGAGCGTATAAGGGAGTCTGCTAAAGGTTGAGAACGGCGTAATTGTAACCTCTATGTGTTTGGCTGTCACTCGGTTGAAAAAAACCACTTCATACTGTCTCGCTCTTATGCTAACGCGCGAAAGACAGGTACAAAACACCAGAAACTAAGTTTAAAACACTAGATTTTCTCCAGCGCCTGATCAAGGTCGCCGATTATATCGTCCGTGTCTTCGATCCCGACGGAGATCCGCACCAGCCCCTCGGTAATCCCCAGCCGTTGCCGCTTGGCTTCGTCCACGGAAGCGTGCGTCATCGTCGCCGGATGTGAAATCAGCGTTTCCACGCCGCCCAGGCTTTCCGCAAGAGTGCAAAGCTTAACAGACTCGAGCACCGTTCGCGCGTTCGCGAGCGAACCCACGTCAAACGCGACCATTCCGCCGAATCCGTGTTGCTGGCGTCGCGCCAGGGCGTGCTGCGGGTGCGACGCCGAGCCCGGATAATAAACCTTGTGTACCTTCGGGTGCTCTTCGAGAAACGCGGCGACTGCGCGCCCGGACTTGTCGTGCTGCTCCATGCGCAGAGCCAACGTCTTCGTGCCGCGCATCACGAGCCACGAGTCGAACGGCGACAGGATGGCGCCCGCACTGTTCTGAACAAAACCGATCCAGTTTGCGTCCTCTTCGTCATTCAACACCACGATGCCGCCGACGCCGTCCGAATGGCCGTTCAAGTACTTCGTGGTTGAATGGACCACGATGTCGACTCCGAACTCGAGCGGTCGTTGAAGGTATGGTGACATGAACGTGTTGTCGCACACGACGCGCGCGCCCGCCCGGTGGGCGATCTCGCTGACCTCTTTCAGGTCCGTGACGATCATTACTGGATTCGTCGGTGTTTCGACGAACAGCATCTTCGTGTTTGGTTTGATTGCTGCTTCGACGTTGAGCGGTTCGGAGGTGTCGACGTAATCGAACGTAATGCCGTAGTTCGTTAGTATGCGATTGAAGAGACGCGCGGTGCCGCCGTAGGTGTTGTCGGAGACGACTACGTGCTCGCCTGATTTCACGAGACGCAACGTGGCATCGATGGCGGCCATTCCTGAAGCAAACGCGAATCCGAAACGTGCACCTTCCAGGGCGGCGAGATTTCGTTCGAGTGCTGAACGAGTTGGGTTGTGTGTTCGCGCGTACTCGTAGCCTTTGTGTTTTCCGAGTGCGTCTTGAGCATACGTTGACGTTTGATAGATCGGAACTGTGACTGCGCCTGTAGTTTCGTCAGGTTCCGATCCGGTGTGAATTGCAGTGGTTGCGAATCCCATAATCAGTTATTCAGGACAAAGTTCGTCAAAAATACCCTGGCTGCGATACCGTTCCGCGCCGTCGGGGAAGACCGTAACGATGTTTTTTCCGGCTCCGAGCCGTTCGGCGATCTTGTAGGACGCGGCTGCGGCCGCGCCCGTGGACCATCCGCCGAGAAGTCCTTCCAGCCGGGCGATCTTCTTGATCGCGTCGCAGACTTCTTCGTCCGATACCATCATGATCTCGTCGGCGAGCGAAGCGTCGTAGATCTTCGGAATGAAGTCACGTTGCCCGATGCCTTCGACCTTTTTCGGACCCGGTGGCTTGCCGCCGTAAATCGAGCCTTCGGGTTCAACGAGTACGCACAGGGCGTCCTTGTTGATCTTGCGCACCGCACGTGAAACGCCGACGAACGTCCCTGAAGTTCCTGCGCCGATAACGACGGCGTCGATCCGGCCGTCCATCTGCTCGATGATTTCGCGTCCGGTGCTTCGTTCATGAAAACACGGGTTCGCGGCATTCTCAAACTGCTGTGGGACAAAGCTGCCTTTGATCGTCTCCGCCAGCTCGCGGCAACGATCGATCGCGCCCTGCATTCCCGCGTCGTTCGGTACGTACTCGATTTCGCCGCCCAACGCCTGGATGAGTTTCATCTTTTCTTCGGCGAAACCGTGCGGGACGCAGAGAATAACACGGTAACCGCGTGCAACTCCCACCAGTGCGAGACCGATACCTGTATTGCCTGCCGTTGGCTCAATGATGGTAGCGCCGTGCTTAAGAAGACCTTTCTCCTCGGCGTCGAGAATCATTCCCAGCGCCGCCCGATCCTTAATCGACCCACCAGGGTTTAGCCATTCAACTTTTGCATAGACATTTGCGAGTGGTGGCGGCGCGAAACGAGAGATATGAAGGAGAGGAGTTTGGCCGATGAGATCGAGAACGCTTTCAGCTACGCGCATCATTTAAATCGGTGTGGATGGTAGCGTCGCGATCCGGACGTGTCAAATACCGTCTGGTTCTTTCGCAATCGATCACATTGCTTAGTTGCGTGAGTATGCCAGGTCAGGCATAATTGGGGCGACCGTGGATGAACCTCACCTCATCAAGGATTTACTTTGGATTGGATCCTCACGAAAGGACCTGAAGGCGTTTCCTGATGAGGTCCAGGATGTGATTGGCTACGCGTTGTATTTAGCGCAAAAGGGCGAAAAGGCTCCGGAAGCAAAGGTGCTGACCGGATTCGGCGGTGCTGGCGTTCTTGAGATAGTTGACTATTACCGGACTGATACCTACCGTGCCGCCTATACCGTGACATTTTCAGATTCCGTGTACGTGCTTCATGTCTTTCAAAAGAAATCCAGAAAAGGTAAGGCGACGCCAAGAGCGGATATTGAACTGATAAGGCAGCGCTTAAAGGCGGCTGAAGAAGACTACGCGACGCGACACTGACCGAGGACGTCATACGATGAGGGCCAGATCCAAAACAAGTAAGAGAAGAAAATTGAGACCGGACGAGGATTTAAGAGTTGAGTCGAGCAGCGGGAATGTGTTTGCGGATCTTGGTCTCCCGAATGCTGAAGAGCGCCTGTTAAAGGCTGAATTAACGTCGAGGATCGCTCAACTGATTGAAAAGAAGGGATGGACGCAGACCCAGGCTGCCGTACGCATGAAGCTTGATCAACCGAAGGTCTCACGCCTTCTGCGCGGCCACTTATCAGGCTTCTCAGTCGATCGATTATTTGCAATTCTCAACCGAATCGGCCACAGCGTTGAGGTTCGAATCTCTGCCAAAGAACGAGCACCAGAAAAGTCCCACACGCGCGTATCGATGCGGTAAAAACTCACGCGCGCAGTTGCCACATACCAAACCGCAGAAAACGGATCATTCACCTCGTGCGTTGCCGGGGGTCGAGGTATTCGCGGAGGCCGTCGCCGATGAAGTTGAATGCCAGCACAGTCAACGCGATGGCTATGCCGGGGAAGATTAAGGCGTGCGGGGCGGCTTGTAACGTCGAGAGGTCGCGGGCTTCCTCAATCATTACACCCCACGAGGGGGCCGGTGGTGGGACGCCGAGGCCCAGAAAAGATAAGGCAGCTTCAGAAAGAACAGCGCCCGCCATTCCCAGGCTTGCCTGCACAATCAACGGCTGAATCGCATTCGGAAGAATATGGATCAGCAGGATGCGAGAGTCGCTTGCGCCGAGCGCCCGCGCCGCCTGCACAAAATCATACTCACGAACCTTCAAAACCTGCCCGCGGATCAGCCTCGCGTACCCGACCCAGCCGATGATGCACAGCGCGAGGATGAGTTTATTCAATCCCGCTCCAAGAAACGCCACCATAGCAATCGCCAGCAACAAACCCGGGAAGGCCAGGAACACGTTGAACAGGTAACCGGAAACGAAACGATCGACCCAACCGCCGTAGTAACCGGAAAGCGCGCCCATCAGCGTGCCGATAACTGCCGAGACGACAACAACCACGATCCCCACCTGCAACGAAATACGCGCGCCGAAAACGACACGTGAAAAAATGTCGCGCCCGGTTGAGTCAGTGCCGAACCAATGCTCCGAAGAAGGCGGGAGATAACGCATCGCGAGGTTCGTGGTGCTGATGTCGTACGGCGCAATCCAAGGCGCAAACAAAGCGACAAAGACCAGCACCGCGACGATTATCAAACCGATGATTGTTAGACGATTCATTGCCGATCAACTAACGCGGATCCGCGGATCGAGCCAACGGTAGACCATGTCCGTAAGCAGGTTCGCGATGATGTAGGTCATGCTGATCACCAGCACACATCCCTGCACGACGCGATAGTCGCGCTTGCCGATTCCGTCTTCGACGAGCAGCAGTCCCAAACCCGGCCAGCCAAAGATTTTCTCGGTAATGATCGCGCCCGCGAGGAGTACGCCGAGCTGCAATCCGAGAATTGTCACGACCGGAATCAGACCGTTCTTCAGTACGTGTTTATAAATGACTGTGCGCTCGCTGAGTCCTTTTGCACGCGCTGTGCGCACGTAGTCTTCCCCTAACTCTTCAATGACCGAAGAGCGAACCATGCGCGTCAGGATCGCCGACAACGCAGCGCCGAGTGTGAAAGCGGGAAGAATAATATCGCTCCAGTCGAAACGACCTGACGGAGCAAGCCAGCGGAGTTTGACGGCGAAAATGTAGACCAGCATCGGTCCGATCACGAAACTCGGCAGACTGATACCGAGCAGCGCGATCACCGACGCAAAGTTGTCGATCAAGGTCCCGCGATTTGTGCCGGCGACGACGCCGAGTGGAATCGCGATCAGCACTGCAATGAGCATCGCGAAGATCGCGAGTTCGATCGTTGCCGGGTAGCGTTCAAGGATCAGTTCGAGCACCGGACGGTCGTTGCGAAACGATAAGCCCATGTCGCCCTGCAGCAGCGCTCGCCAGTAGTCGGTATAACGATTGTCGGCGCCGTGCCAGGCAAAATGTCGTTCGCCGCTATTGTCACGAGGAAAAGAGAAGAAGAAGGGAGGACGATCGAGACCGTGTTTGTCGCGGAATTGGGCGAACTGTTCAGGAGTGGCCTGCTCGCCGAGGATTGCGACTGCCGGATCGCCTGGAACCAGCTCGATGAGCAGCGTCACGAGCGAGACGACGGTCCAGACAACCAACAGGAGAATGAGTGCGCGACGCAGTGCGCCAAGGGTTCTATGCCGAAGCTTGGTTTTCAATCGGGCGGGATTCTACCACGGCAAGGCAGAGCCATGCCGCACATCAGGCGGCGAAGCCGCGGCGTAGCGTGTGCTGGGAGTCGAGATGGTTTGGATGCGAGAGTCTCAAGATAAACCGAAAGCAGCAGGATGCACCGAGGGTGTCCAAAAGAAAAACGTAGCCCCGGGGTGGGTTCGAATACTCGCACAGCCCCGACAACCGCGCGCTTACCAAACCTTACCCCGTGACTACGTATCTGGTTGCAAACTTAAAGCGCTGCAACCAATCCCTGAAAATCTATGCCAACGGTCGTCTGCCCATGTGAAGAGCAGCGACCCCGCCTGTCAGGTTCTCATACTGAACCTGATCGAAACCTGCCCGTTTCATAAGGAGCGCGAGTTGTCCCTGGTCCGGAAACTTCTGCACCGACGCCGGTAAGTAAGCGTAGGCGCTAAACGAACCACTGAGAGCGCCACCCAGCACTGGCAGCACATTTCGAAAGTACAGGCCATAAAAGGCCCGAACGATTGCGTTTGGAGGTTTCGAACACTCGAGCACTGCCACCCAGCCACCCGGTTTCAAAACCCTGCACAGTTCCGCAAGACCGTCTTCAACGCTCGACAGATTTCGCAAACCAAAAGCGATTGTCACAGCGTCAAAAGAGCCACTTCGAAAGGGAAGCCGCAATGCGTCACCCTCTACCAACGGCACCTGACTGGAAGTCTTACCGGCGGCGATTGCCAACATCGGCCGGCAAAAGTCAGTGCCAACAACTCGTGCTCCTGTAATTTCAAATAACGTGAGTGACAGATCCCCGGTACCACACGCGACATCCAGCACGCACGCGCCACTCGACGAAAGCCGGTCGCGTACTTTTGTCGCAACAATCCGCCGCCATCGCTTATCGACGTTAGCAGAAAGCAGGTGGTTTAAAAGATCGTACCGATTCGCGATGTTTGAAAACATCTCGCGAACGCGGCCCGCATGTTCATTTGCGGCACTTCCGTTCTCAGGCACAGTTAAGCCAAAACTGATGGAGGTTTGGTTGCAAGACGCTTGCAAACAATTTGTGATTACCCGGGACTGTTTTTCGTTGCGGGCGTCGCCGGTGGTTTTGGAGAAGGAGCTGGAGTTGCAATCTCACCTAGAACCTCGTACTGAAATCGTCCCTGAAGCGCCGCTTTTAACGGCAATGTGTCGCCTGCGATTATCGAAGCAACCGTTACGTTTTTGAAGATCCTGTTCGCCACACGTTGGACGTCCTGCGCGGTCACAGTTCGCATCAGCGCGACCGAATCCTGCAAACTCGACAGATGATACGTATCGAGATCGAGCCATGGATCTGGAAGAGCTTCCGGTTTTGACAGTGTACCGGAGATCTCGCCGATGGCCTCCGTCTTCGCGCGCTCTAACTCAGCATCAGTGGCGGGCGTGGTCATTATTGAATCCATGACTTTACGAGCGTTCGCCAGCGCCTCTCCAGCCGTTTGTGCCTCGACTGTAGCTCCCATCACAAACGCGCCTGGCAAAGCGTAACTTTCGCTTCTCGCAAACACTGGTTGTTTGACGAGTTCCGGTGTCAGTCCCTGCCATCGCTGCTCCGCAAGCTTTGCGAGGACTCTCGCCGGGAAGAAATCCGGATCGGTTCGGGAAACTCCGCGCACCGCCAAACGGACCTCAGCCGCTGGACCAGGAATGTTGAGGATCAACGTCCGTGCGTCCGGCGGTTTGGGTTGGCGAAAAGTGGTGGGGACGATGTTTTCGCTCTTACGCCATGGGCCGAGCAGCTGTCGGAGTGTTCTCAAGGCGCGGGCGCGCGTTACGCCGCCCGCGATAGCGAGCGTCGCATTGTTTGAGTTCAAAAACCGATCGCGCGCGAGCATCAGGTCCGCGCGGTCGACGCGAGCCAAGTCTTCGGGCGTGCCGCCAACCAGGCGACCATAGGGGAAGTCGCCAAAGAGCCGAGCCGCTATCGCGCGGTCCGCAACCATTGACGGAGCAACCGCCACATCCTTGAGCGTTTTAATTCTTGCTTCGCGTATTCGCGCGACTACTTCCGGCGTTAACTGAGTAGCAAGCAAAGCGTTGCGCAGGATCTCGACGATCGGTTCAAACTCCGCGGCCTTTCCGATCATCGTGATGGTAGTGGAGTCATAATTAACGGCGACCTCAAGTTTTCCCCCGTCGTCGGTGAAAAACTCGGCCGTATTGGGGTCGGGAAACAACAGATCACCCAGCAGAGCCATCTGACCTGACTTGCCGGCGAGATCGAAAGCGGCGCCGCTATTAATGCGTAGTTTGAGCAAAACTTCGGAGCTGCCCGGCTGCTCCCAGAGCAGCAGGCGCAGGCCGTTGAGCAATTGCTCCCGTTGGGGTTCCTTCGCGGTCTGGGCGGCGCCGGAGGGCACCACCAGCAGGAGGCAAAGGACCGAAACTGGTACGGTTCTGAGCAGTAAGGTTCCCGCAAAGGCGCAAAGGCGCAAAGGAAGGATTCTAGTTAGCATAGATGACAACATGACCTCTGTGGGCGTCTTCGGGCGCTGCCGCTGCCGCATCGCCCTTGCGTCTTCACTTTCGCGCCTTTGCGCCTTTGCGGGAACGTCGTCGTAGGGAGCAAAACATCTTAGATGCCGTTAGTTTACCCGTCAACCGTTTGGCTTTTGAGCGCATCCTAAGCCCTGGTTGGCAAACGCAGTGGGGGCGGTCTGACCGGCGCAATCCCAAAAGAGTTATGTACTTGCCGCCCTTTGCGGGATTATATTTCTTTGGCGCGCAAGTTTTTTCCCGACCAGGCCGTAACTTTTTCCAGGGTTTAGGTAACTACAGTAGGAAGCAATTCCTGCAGGATCGAGTGCTTGATTGCCCGAGAGAACCACAGACGAGCTTTTGCTGCAAAAGGCTGGGAAGGGCGACCAGGCGGCGTTCTTAGAGTTGTACGATCGTTACCGGGAACCGATATTTCGTTTTGCCTATCGGCTCCTTGGTTCAGTTGACATTGCGGAAGACATCACGCACGACTGCTTTCTAAGCTTGATACGTCGCCCTGAAGGCTATCGTCCGGAGCGTGCCGCGCTGCGAACGTACCTGTTTGCGATTGCCAGGAACCTGGCCTTGAAGCACTTCAGAAGTACGGGACGGGAGACCGGACTCGAGGAGATGACCGAAGAGCCCGAAGCTTCTCCCCGGCATGCGCCGCTGCGAAGGTTGCTGGATGAGGAGTTGGCGGCCCGAGTCAGAGACGCGGTATTCAAGCTGCCGGAACTGCAACGAGAAGCCCTGATTCTTCACGAGTATGAGGGGCTGAGTTTGAACGAAATCTCCGCGGTTGTGGATGCGGATGTAGGGGCGATAAAGGCGCGTCTTTACCGGGCGCGCGAGGCTCTTAAAAGAGTGCTGCGGCCCTATTTGAGCAGCAATCAGGAATTGAATAGTGGTCGGGAAATTGTTACTTTGAAGGAGGCCTGAGATGGGCGTTGAGCCGGAAGATAAGTTTAATTCCGAGGACGAGCTCAAAGCTTTGCTCGAACGCTGGACCACGCCGGGGCCTTCGAGAGTTCTCGACAAGCGAATCGAAACAAGTTTTGCAAGAGAATTTTCTGGTGCAGACGGGTTTTCCAAACCAGTGCTGCTCCCCCTAAGGCGAGAAGAGGTAGTGTCGATGAAGTTTTGTTCCAAGTGCCAAGAAGAGTTTGCTGACAAATTCAGTTTTTGTCCCGTTGACGGTACGCCGCTCACAGCGGTGGCCGCCAGCGTAGCGGACGACCCCAGCATTACGGTTAGCAAAAACGACCAGCCGCCGGCCATTCAAGCGGCTGCGGCTTACACTGACCACGCGGACGCAACCGAACCCGTTCACATTGATTCGGGAGCTGATTGGGCTGCGGCTTCCAGCACTCCTTCGAGCACCTCCCACGCGCTCGCCTTGAGAGACGAATATCACCTTACATTTCTGGACGACGCGGGCCTGACTTCCCGTCTGCTTCACGAAGTGAAGGACGTTGCCCACGAATACCAACTGACGTGGCCCGAGTTCAAACGCGATCCGTTCGGCTTTACCAAGCGAACGTTCGTGGGTTATGGCGGCATGCTGCGAAAGTTTCTTGCGAAACCGAATGTGTTGATCGCCATGGGCTGCGCCGTGCTGGGCGTGGTGGCGCTGGTTGGCGCCGTGATGTTGATGGACCGCACGCAATCGTCAGGCGCTTCGAAAGCCGGCCTAATCGGCTTCTCGATAGTTGCCGGCGGTCTGCTGATAGCACTGTTCTCAACCTGGTTGGGACGTGAGCGAGGCGCGGCAGTGATGGGCGCTGAGCCGTCCGACTCTCGCAGCGTCGTCGCCGCGATGATCTCGGCGTTTGTGTTCCTGTTTATCATTCTCGGCTTAGTCGTCGCGATAGACCGTCGTGGCCAGGGTTTACTGGCGCAGAACGATAATCCGAATGAGGAACTAACGCTCGAGCAGATGATCGACATCCCCGACGAACAGCCGACTCCCGATCCGGGTCCTGCCGGACTGAACAAGGGGGGCGGCGGCGGCAGCAAACCGAAATTTGAACGCCCGCAGGGCGGCGGCGGCGGTGGCCGTGAAGAATCGAAGCCCGCATCATTCGGCAAGGTTCCGCAGGCCTCGTTGGACATCCCGCAGGTAGTGGCGCCGGATCCGAAGCCCGTGCTACCGAAGAACCCGGCATTGCCAGTGGCGGCGACGGTGGTTGCCGACCCGATGTTGGTTCCACCTGATACGCGCGTGCTGCCATACGGTGATTACAAATCGAAGAGCACCGATCCTTCGTCTGGTCCCGGCACTGGAAACGGTATTGGAACGGGAACCGGCGGCGGCATTGGCCCGGGTGAAGGCGGGGGTCTTGGACCAGGCCGCGGCGGCAACATGGGCGGCGGCGATATGAGAGCCGGTGGTGGCGGTCCAGGCGGTGGTGGCGGTGGCGACTATTCGCGCATCTTCGCCGGCAAGGACGTTACGACGAAAGCACGTCTGATTTCGAAGCCCGAACCGCAGTACACCGAAGAGGCCCGCAAGAATCAGATTACGGGCACGGTCGTTTTGCGATGCGTGTTCTCGTCCTCAGGCCAGGTAACGCAGATTTCAGTTCGTTCGGGACTACCGTATGGACTGACTGAAAAAGCGATTGCGGCAGCACGTCAGATCAAGTTCCAACCGGCCACCAAGGACGGACGTCAGGTCTCGATGTGGATGCAGCTCGAGTACAACTTCAACCTTTACTAAAACCTAAGTCTTGACGTTTCGTGGCCACGGATTGGACCGGTTCCGGTCAGTCCGTGGTCACAAATTTTTTAATACGCTTCACGCCTTCCTGAATCTGCTCCAGCGACGTCGCGTAAGAGATGCGAACGAAGCCTTCGGTTCCGAAACCGGCTCCGTCGGTTACGACGACGTGTTGTTCTTCGAGCAGACGCTGCGCGAAATCACCTGAGGTTTTAAGTCCATCCTTCAAGCAGCCACGCACGTCGGGAAAGGCGTAAAACGCCCCTTCCGGTTCCGCGCATTTCATACCCGGAATTTCTTTCAGCGCTTCGAGTAGCCATGCACGCCGCGACGTGTATTCGGCAAGCATTGTGGCCACCGAGTCCTGTGGTCCAGTCAGCGCCGCGATAGCGGCCCATTGGGCGATCGAATTCGCATTGGAGGTCGAATGGCCCTGCACTTTCAACATTGCTTTGGTCCATTCACTCGGCGCCAGCGCATATCCGACACGCCATCCGGTCATTGCGTACGTCTTTGAAAACGAACCCGCGATGCAGAGGCGCGCGCGAAGCTCGGCCGGCAGACTGGCGGCGCTGAAGACCTCGCCCGGCGGATAAACGAAACGCAGGTAGCACTCGTCAGACACGACGTAAATACCGCGTTCGGCTGCGACTTCCATGACGCGCCGGAAGTCGGCCGGTGGAAGAACTCGGCCGGACGGGTTCGAGGGCGAATTCAGAATAAGCAGTTTCGTTTTCGGAGTAATCGAGTCTTCCACCTGTTGCGCCGTTAGCAGAAAATCCGTGGCCTCGGTCTCAATGAAGACAGGTGTGCCGCCTGCGAATACGACCACTTCAGGAAACGTCACCCAGTAAGGCTTCGGAATCAGTACTTCGTCGCCCGGATTAATCAACGTCACTACGGCGTTGAAGATCGCCTGTTTACCACCCGCCGTGACCATCACTTCGTTTGGTTGATACTCGGTGCCGAAATCGCGGCTATAGAAGTCGATGATCGCGCGTTGGATCTCGCGCACGCCGCCGGCTGCGGTGTATTTCGTGCGCCCGGCACGCATGGCTTCGGCTGCTGCCTGCTTGATGTTTTCCGGCGTGTCAAAATCCGGTTCACCGGCGCCGAAATCGCAAACGTTCGCGCCGGACGCGCGTAACGATTCCGCTGCCTGCATTGCGGCCATCGTGGCCGAGGACTGCATGCGCGCGACGTTTTCAGAAACAGGAAAGGGTGACATGGCAGGAAATGTTTTCATCTGGACGTGTCGAGTTTCTCTTTCATTCGAGTTTCTATTAATGGTGGTACGAGACCGCTGATCGTGCCGCCGAGTTGAAACACTTCCTTTACGAGCCGCGAACTGACGTAGGAATAGGTTTCGGCCGGCATCATGAAGACAGTTTCGATCCCCGGTTCGAGGCGACGGTTCATCAGCGCCATTTGCAACTCGTACTCGTAATCGGAAATGGCCCGTATACCGCGAACGATCGCGTTTGCCTCTTGGGCCACGGCGTAATTGACCAGCAGTCCACGAAACGAATCGATGCGCACTTCGCAACGACCCTTACTGATATCGGCGACCACCTCCGAGAGCATCTCGAGCCGTTCGTCGATCGTGAAGAACGGTTGTTTTTCGGGATTGATGAGGATACTGATAATGATCTCGTCGAACAGCTTGCAGCCGCGTTCGATGATGTCGAGATGACCGTTTGTGACGGGGTCGAACGAACCGGGGTAAATGGCACGTCGCATGGAATCGCATGTTAACACAGGTGAACATACAGTCTGCACGGTTCGAACCATCTTTGGCTTGACACTGTTTTAGGCGGGTGGTTCAATACGCTTTGACAAGTTGACGTGGTGAGTTAAGGCGACTTGCGGCCACGTAAAATAATCCGCTAAACAGCTCGGCGAGTCTAATTCGAAGCAATTCTAAAGGGCTCCGCGTTGTTTGGCGCGGGGCCCTAATCATTGCTAATCGAAATGCCATGAAATTTCTCGACACTTTAAAAGAACGAATCATCGTTTTCGATGGCGCGATGGGTACGAACCTCCAGGTACAGAACCTGAGCCTCGACGACTTCGGCGGCCCGCGCTTCGAAGGCTGCAACGAACACCTGCTCGTCACCCGTCCAGACGCAGTCGAGAAAGTACACGCCGGATTCCTGGAAGTCGGCTGCGACGTCATCGAGACCAACTCCTTCAACGGCACTCCCGTCGATTTTGACGAATACGGCATCGCCGATCAGGCGTACGACATGAACGTGCGGGCCGCCCGTCTGGCAAAACGGATGGCCTCCGATTTCGCCACCAAAGCAAACCCGCGCTGGGTCGCCGGTTCGATGGGCCCGGGCCGCAAACTCCCGACGCTGGGCCACATTTCTTTTACAGAACTGCGCGACGCCTACTCGGTCCAGGTGCGTGGACTGCTCGACGGCGGCGTCGATCTTCTGATCGTCGAGACCTGCCAGGACCTGCTCCAGACCAAAGCAGCGCTCGGCGCCATCTTCGCCCATTTCGCGGAGACGCGCAGGCGTGTTCCAGTGATCGCGCAGGTCACGATCGAAACGTTCGGCACGATGCTCAACGGCACCGAGATCGGCGCGGCTTTGACTGCTCTCGCGCAGTTTCCGATCGACGTGATTGGCACCAACTGCGGCACCGGACCACGACACATGACCGAGAGCGTGCGTTATCTCTGTGATAACGCTCCGCTGCCGGTTTCAGTCTTACCTAACGCGGGATTGCCTTCCGTGGTCGAAGGTAAGATGCACTACGACGAAACGCCCGAAAGCTTCACGTCACAAGTGGCCCACTTCGCCAACGACTTCGGCGTGAACATCGTCGGCGGTTGCTGCGGCACCACTCCTGCACACCTAAAGCTGCTGGTCGAAGCCGCACAGCGAATCACGCCGAAGCAACGCGATGCGAAACTAGTCCCGGCAGCATCGTCGATCTACTTCCAACAGCCTTACGTGCAGGACGCATCTTTTCTGATCGTCGGCGAGCGCGTGAACGCGAGCGGTTCGAAGAAGATGCGCGACCTGCTCAACGCAGAAGACTGGGACGGGCTCGTTGCGCTGGGCAAGGAACAGGAGCGGGAAGGCGCGCACATTCTCGACGTCAACGTCGATTTTGTCGGCCGCGACGGTGTGGCTGACATGCACGAGCTCGCTTCGCGACTCGTTACGAACGTCAAGATTCCGCTGATGTTCGACTCGACCGAGTGGCAGAAGATGGAAGCCGGTCTGCAACACGCCGGTGGCAAGTGCATTCTGAACTCGACCAATTACGAAGACGGAGTGCCACGCTTTTTGAAAGTGATCGAGCTAGCGAACCAATATGGCGCGAGTGTTGTTATCGGCACCATCGATGAAGAAGGGATGGCCCGCACCGCCGACGGCAAGTTAAAGATCGCCAAACGCGCGTACGATCAAGCGACCGAAGAAGCCGGTCTCGCCGCGTCAGACATCTTCTTCGACCCACTCGCTTTGCCGATCTCGACCGGTATCGAAGAAGACCGCCGCAACGCACTCGAAACGATCGAAGCGATTCGCCGGATCAAGCAGGAGTGTCCCGGCTCGTTCACGATTCTCGGCGTGTCGAACGTTTCATTCGGTTTGTCACCGGCCTCACGAATCGTCCTCAATTCGGTGTTCCTGCACGACGCAGTCGAAGCCGGACTCGACTCCGCCATCGTCAACGCCAGCAAGATCGAACCGCTGAATCGCATCGGCGAACAGGAACTGAAGGTCGCACGCGAGTTGATCTACGACCAGCGCCGCTTTGAAGGCGACGTCTGCGTTTACGACCCGCTGACCGAGTTTACAAAGCTGTTCGAAGGCGTGAAGGCGAAGAGCACGGCCAAGGCGTCGAAAGGAGAGACCGTCGAAGAACGTCTGAAGAACCACATCATCGACGGCGAGAAGATTGGTCTCGAAGACGAGTTGAAACGCGGCCTCGAAAAATACTCCGCGCTCGACATCATCAACAACATCCTACTGGAGGGCATGAAAGTCGTCGGGGATCTGTTCGGCAGCGGCCAGATGCAACTGCCGTTCGTGCTGCAATCAGCAGAGGCGATGAAAGCGGCCGTTCGCTTCCTTGAGCCGTACATGGAAAAGAAGGGTGGCGCGACTGCCAAGGGAACGATGGTGCTCGCCACAGTGAAGGGCGACGTACACGACATCGGCAAGAACCTCGTCGACATCATTCTCACGAACAACGGTTACAAGGTCCACAATCTCGGCATCAAGCAGACGATCGAGAGCATCCTCACGGCATACGACGAACATGGCGCTGATGCGATCGGCATGAGCGGGTTGCTCGTGAAGTCGACGTTGATCATGAAAGAGAACCTGGAGCTGATGAACGAGCGCGGTATCAAGGTTCCGGTCGTGCTCGGCGGTGCCGCGTTGACGCGCCGTTATGTGGAAGACGATCTGAAGTCGCTCTATCACGGCCGACTGTTCTACGCGCGCGATGCATTTGCGGGGCTGCATACGATGGATCTCCTCGTCGGAAAAGACGGGCAGCCACAGGAGCAGGCGGCCAGGGAGGTTGCTGCCGGTACCGAAGCGGGTGACGATCTTGAAGATCTCGTCGGCGAAGAAGCGAAGCTCGGCATACGGAAAACAGCAAAGCCGCGCGTCACCGCGGACACAAGTCACACGACGCGTTCGAACGTCGATCCCAACGTTCCGATTCCGAAAGCGCCGTTTTACGGTTCGCGCATCATCGACGACATACATCTCGAAGATGTTTTTGCGTACGTCAACGAGACCGCGCTGTTCAAGGGCCAGTGGCAGTTCAAACAGGGCAGAATGCCGGTTGACGAGTACAAGGCGCTCGTGCGTGAGAAGGTGAAGCCGGTTTACGAGGAACTGAAGGAACGTTCGATACGCGACGAGTTGCTCGTGCCGCGCATCGTTTACGGCTACTTCCCGTGTCAATCGGAAGGCAACGATCTGATCGTCTACGACGAGGAACAAAGCGAACGGGTGCGCTTCACATTTCCGCGCCAGCCTGCGGGCAAGCATCTGTGTCTCGCCGATTACTTTGCGTCACGCGAATCGGGCCGGATGGACGTCGTCGCGTTCCATCTCGTGACGGTCGGACGCCGCGCAAGCGAATACTCGCACCAGTTGTTCAAGGCGGACAACTACACCGACTATCTTTACTTTCATGGTCTAAGTGTCGAGACTGCTGAGGCGCTGGCGGAACTGTGGCACCAATGCATTCGCCAGGAGCTGGGGATTGCCGGTTCTGATGCGGGTGAGTTGACGCAGTTGTTCCGGCAGCAGTATCGGGGTTCACGGTTTAGTTTTGGTTATCCTGCATGTCCGAACCTCGAGGACCAGGAAAAACTCTTCACCTTGCTGGAGCCGGGCCGAATCGACGTTGCGCTGACTGAAGAATTTCAATTGGAGCCGGAACAATCGACATCGGCTATTATTGTTCACCATCCGGAGGCGAAGTATTTCGCGATAGAGTAACTTTCGATCTTTGTCCTGGGCTTTGATCTTTGTTCGCGTTCTGGAGTTGCAATTGAGAACTGTCGACGTAAGACCTGAAACCGAGATTCAAACTCCAACGGCCCAAGACCTAAGCCCAATTCCCACCGCCGAAGAACTCGAGGTGCTTTCCTCGTTCGAACGTTTCGCGCTTCGCCTTGTTCAACGAATGAACCGCGGGAAGTGGAAACGTTTTTGGACCTGGTGCCAGAGCACGATGGGCGCGGGTTGGATCCACCTCTCAACGTACAACATCATGAACGTGTACGGTCTCGAACACGTCGAGGCTGTGTCGCGCGATCGCCCGCTGGTGCTGGTTGCGAACCATCGTTCGTTCTTCGACATGTATGCGGTCTCTACGGTGTTATTCCGCAACACGAGTTGGCGGAAGCAACTGTTTTTTCCGGTGCGCGGCAGGTTCTTCTACCAATCGCCGGCGGGACTGCTGGTGAATCTGATCATGGGCTGGTGGTCGATGTACCCGCCGTTCTTTGCCACGGGCGATCATCCGCTTCCCGAGAAGCGTCCGTTTGATAAGTACGCGTTCCGCATTCTTACCGATCTCGCGCGCACTGGACCAGGCAACATCATCGGCTTTCATCCGGAGGGAACGCGCAACAAGGGCGACGATCCGTATTCGTTTCTGCGCGCACAACCGGGAGTCGGTAAGTTGATTATCGAGGCACAACCGCAAGTGATCCCGGTGTTCATCGCCGGCCTCTGCAATAGCCTGCCGCGTCAGGTAATGCGAAACTGGAACCGCGAGGAAGTGATTCGCATTCACTTTGGGCCGCAACTCGATCTGTCGGAACATCTCAACAAACCGGATCGCCTGCGCACGCACAAAGAGATCGCCGACACGGTGATGCAGAAGATCGCCGAACTCGGCGAACAGGACCGAAAGTTGGTCGCCAGGTAAAAGATGTCTCTACCGTTAGTAATCGTAAACCCGACGTCAGCCGGTGGTAGCACGGCGGAAGCGTGGTCGCAAATCGCGAGCGATCTGCGTTCGCAGTTCGGCGCGTTTCAAAACGTCTTCACGGAGAGCCCGGGCCATGCGGTGACGCTGGCGAGTGAAGCCGCGCGCAAGGGCGTCAAGTTGATTATCGCGTGTGGCGGTGACGGGACCGTTTCCGAAGTCGCGAACGGAATTCTGTCTTCCGGGAAGGACGTGGAGCTCGGCATTCTGCCGAGTGGCACGGGCGGCGATTTCAGACGAACGCTCGAGATACCCGCGCAGAGTCGCGCCGCTGCTCGTGTCTTGCGCACCGGTAAAACGCGGCGCATCGACGTCGGACGCGTTTCGTTTGTGGATCACAATGGCGCCGAATCGATGCGATACTTCCTGGGCGTTGCGTCCTGCGGCATGAGCACTAAAGTGATCGAGCGCGTGAAGGCGGGAACGCCTGACTGGCTTCCCGTCAACACGCCGAAACGACTCGGCGGGCGCATTTCGTTCGGTGTCTCGATGCTACAAACGGCGCTGCGCAACAAAGGCACGCGGCTGGTTGTACAACTCGACGACGAGCACGAACGCAACCTGATCGTAGCAAACCTTTGCGTTGCCAACGCGCGTTTCTTCGGAGGTGGAATGAAGATCGCACCGGAAGCGAAACTGACGGATGGGCAGTTTGACGTCATCGGGATCGGCGACTTGAGTGCGTTGAAGATCTTTACCAGTGCACCGCGCGTTTATCTGGGCGCGCATCTGTCGATGCCGGAAGTCAGCCATGCACTGGCGCGTAAAGTTGTCGTACGCCCGCCCGAGCCCACGTTGGACATACATTTGGAAGTCGATGGCGAACTTCCTGGAAAGCTTCCGGCGACGTTCCAGATTATTCCCGACGCCTTGAGAGTGCGCAGCGCGGTCTAAACAGATCTCATCGAATAGATTTTCCTTTCTTCACACCGTCAAAAAATTCTATGATGCTTGCGTCATGGATGAGCGACGGGCGAAACCACGTTTGAGCGTGCGCCTCGATGCGGTTTGGCATGGCGTAGAGGAACGTCACTCCGCGCGTGTCACCGATCTTTCCGAGGGCGGCTGTTACCTCGACACCGTTGGCGAGGTAATGACGGGCGAGATCGTAGCCTTTCGCGTACTCCTTCCTGACGGGGACTGGCTATATTTGGAAGGTGAGGTGCGGCATCACCATCATGGACTCGGCTTTGGCGTTAAATTCGTCGACTTGAACGAGGAACAGACCGACAAGTTGCACTTCTTACTGAAACTTGCGAGAGAAGCTGGACCAGAAGCGGCCATCTCCGCGGATTTGGTAGAAGACTGACGGGTTTTCCAAAGTCCTGAACATGGATGGTCCAAAAGTGAGTTCCCCCCAGAACCTCACCAAATCCGGGACACGCGGACAAGCGGAACACAAACCAACAAATAAATGGCGATTCAAGGCACGTTGAAAACGATGAATCTGACTGACCTGCTCCAGTTTCTGGCGGCAGGCAGAAAATCAGGCACACTCAGGTTCGATCGCGGTAACGTCAGCAAGCAGGTCTATTTCAAAAACGGACTGATCGTCGGATCGAAGTCGAACGATCCGCGGGAGTACCTGGGCCAGGTCCTGCTTCACTATGGAAAAGTCGACGAGAGCCAACTACAGGCCGCACGAGAGACTCAACGGACTTCCGGCGCGCGACTCGGTGAGGTCCTCGTGCAGCAGGGCTTTCTGACCGAAGACGAAGTGCTCGACATTCTAAAAACGCGCACCCTCGACGCTATCTACGATCTGTTTGTGTGGAACGAAGGCGAGTTTGAGTTTTACGATGACGAGCCTTTGCCGGCGGATCTCATCCTTATCGAAGTCGAGCCGACGACGGTGATCATGGAAGGGATTTACCGGATCGACGAGTTGGCCCGCTATCACACACTGATCCCGTCAGATCGCAGCATCATCGAACTCAACGCCGGATGGACCTCGTCGCTGAAGTTAGGCAAGGAATACCGCCGCATACTCTACTTCGTCGAGAAGCGGATGACGGTCGCCGAAATTTGCTATCACATGCATGCGTCGGCGTTTCATGTTTACGGCCAGCTTTACACGTTGATCGGCGAAGGCGTGGCGCGTGTTGCGGGTGAGCTGCCGGAAGAGAGCGTACCGAAGGTTGCGGAAGTTGAAGACCTGCCGGAAAGCGTGACCGAGATGATCTGGTCCGCTCAGCGAAAGCTCGACAGCGATCCCGAATCCGCGTTACTGACCATACAAAAAGCATTGCAGCAGCAACCCAACAATACGGAAGCGCAGGCGCTGCTCGTCGACGCGGAGGAGAGGTTCGTCAAGCACGTTTACGCCAACGATCTTTCGCCGCGAGCGGTGCCGCACCTACTCGTCGCGCCTTCTGATCTACAGTTGCAACAGATCGATCCGCAGGCAGGTTTCGTCCTTTCGCGAATCAACGGGTCATGGGACATCCAGTCCATACTCTCGATCTGCCCATTTCGGGAAGCTGACTGCCTGCGCATGATCAGAGACCTGTTGAAGCGCGGGATTATCGGCTTGGGTTAGATCGGGCGTTTTTTGGTTTGCCCTGATCACGTAAAACCTTCGCGCCACCGGATGCGCGAGGTTTCGCCAACGCGACAATGGACGTTCGCGGACGATCTCGAACCCCGCCAGAGTAAACGTCTTCCGCCAACCCTGCTCAACTCGAAACGTACACGGGCCAGTGCGACCGCGCCATTGCCGATCGTGCGTCCAGCAAACCATGCGGTCCCACCACATCGACGGAATATCTTCATAGATGATCGCCAGTCCGCCGTCGCGTAAGACGCGGCTGACTTCGTTCAGCACGAGTATCGCATCCTGTGCGTGATGCAGAACGTAGCAGAGCAGCACCGCGTCAAACGTATGGTCCTTCAACGGGAAGTGCCGGCCGTCGTAGGGAAGATAATTGATGCGAGCAGCAGTGCTGCCACCAACGTCGAGGCCGACGACCGTGGTTTGTAGTAATCCGCTGAGATGATGCGCGATAAACCCGTTTCCGCAACCAACGTCGAGCACGTTGGCGCGCGGCGGCAGGACGCGCGCCACTTCCAGCGCCATGTCGTAGGCGCGCCCCACCTTTCGGCGCCTTCTCATGCGCTGGAAACGGCGCTTGATGAATGTGCGTAGACTCCGGGTCATTGGTCATTTCTCATTTGACGTTTACCATTTGCCATTTTCCGAACTCCGGTTGTCCAACGAGCGCTTTCAAGGTTCGAACAACTTACAAATGAGAACTGGCAAATGATCAATGACAGATGATTCTTCCTCTTCAAACTCTCGCGCTTTGGACTTACTCAACAGAAGCAGTGCAAGCGCGGTGCCTCTTATGATCCACGAATTTTCTGTGGTAAACATCAGGTGCAACAAATATGCGTCGCAAAGAATTGCCGACAATTGCTGCCACAGATTTGCTCAGATTAGAATGCCTGCATGACTAAACTTCTCATGACTGCTTTGTTACTGACGCAAACTCTTCCCGCCGGGTATTGGCCGCTCGAAAAGAGCCAGCCGCTAATCGAAAAAACGCAGACCATCACGCTTTCTCCGGATCTTTCGAAGTTAACGGACGGTGAAAAGAAAGCCGTCGCGAAGCTGATCGAAGTGGGTCGCATTTTTCAAAAACTTTACGAAGAGCAGCGGCATCCCGAAGCCCTCTCCTCATACCGCGCGCTCGAACAACTCGACAAACAGACAGGTTCGACGCCCGCAACACAAAATCTCTTGACGCTCTATCGTTTGTTCCAGGGACCAATCGCCACGACGCTCGATAACAAACGAGAACCGTTTCTTCCGGTCGAGCCGACGAAGCCCGGAAAGAACGTCTATCCGTGGGGAATCACCAGGGAAGCCGTCGATCAAACGCGGGCGGACCTGCTCCACCTCCGGACCGTCGTTCGTCGAATGACGAGCCTGTCGCACGATATCGAAATGCTCAAAAGGTATCCGGCGTTGATGACGTTGCATTCAAAATTGCTTCGCGAGCTTGAAACCCCGAGACCCGCCGGAAACGCTCTGTATGCGGCGCCTTATTCAGTTGCCTACGCAGACGATCTGATGCGGGCGTATAAGCTGTTGAATGAAGCAGCCGACGCGGTTGAGAAAGACGACGATGAGTTCGCCCGCTTCCTGCGCAACCGGGCGCGGGATCTGCTTTCGAACGATTACGAATCGGGTGACGCGAGCTGGGTTACGGGCCGGTTCAAGAACCTCAACGCGCAGATCGGTTCGTACGAGACTTACGACGACGAACTGTTTGGCGTGAAGACTTTCTTTTCGTTCTGCTTGTTGCAGAGCCGTCCCCAGGAGACCGCCGCGCTGCGACAGGCGATGAAAGGCATTCAGGCGCTCGAGGATTCGTTGCCGTACAAGCACCATAAGAAAGTGCGTGAAGATATACCGGTCGGTGTTTACGACGTCGTCGCCGATTTTGGACAGTCACGTGGTGGAAACACAGCCACGATTCTTCCGAACGAGAGTTATCTCGCGCGCCGTTACGGACGCACGATACTGCTGCGCGCGAACATCATGCGTGACCCGAGTATCTTCGAAGGAACGTCGCGAACGTTTGCCGCTGCGGTGGGGGAAGAACAGGCGAAGGCGCTCACTCCCGACGGCAACTTCTACCGCACGCTGTGGCATGAGGTGGGCCACTATCTCGGAGTCGATCGCGCCGGCGATGGGCGTGAGCTTGACGAGGCTTTGCAGGACAACGCGAACACGCTCGAAGAGATGAAGGCCGACCTCGTGTCTCTCTTCGTCGCCCAGGCGCTGCACAAGCAGGGCTACTACACCGATGCGCAACTCCGTAGCGTCTATGCGGGCGGCATCCTGCGTGTGTTGCAAAACAATCGACCGCGTCGCGACCAGCCATACAATACGATGCAGTTGATGCAATGGAATTTCTATCTCGAGAATGGTCTGTTGAGTTTCGATCCGGCGACGAAGACGTTGCGCATCAACTACGACAAGTATCACGAGGTGGTCGGGAAGATGCTGGAGCGGGTACTTGCGGTGCAGTATGCGGGGAGTAAGGCGGAATCGGATAAGTTTATCGATCAATACACGAACTGGGACGAGAACCTGCACGGCGCCGTCGCGGCCAACATTCGCGCGCAACAAAAATACCGCTTTCGAGTTTTTAAATACGCGGCACTTGGGGAGTGAAGGGCGTAGCCCAAAGTAGGTCTTGCATGGCTTGGCACAAAAAGTCGTTCTTCGGCCATCAAGTTAAGGGTTGGCAGCGGCTTCGCCGCCTGGTGTGAGGCGAGGCTATGCCTCGCCGGAGGCGAAGCAAAGGCATTGGGGCTTTGCCCCTCGTTCGGCCTTCGGCCTCAAAACATTGGGCA
>CBFGMX010000058.1:0-29096 GCA_965649955.1 uncultured bacterium | reverse complement strand
ACAAGGCACAAGAACAAGAAGGCACCAGAAAGATCTCGCCCCCTCGAGAGTAGCGTCTCGGGTGAAACGCCAGCGAATTCAACAATGGCGCGAGCTTTCTTTCTTGTGCCTTCTTGTGTCCTTTTTTGTGCCTCTTTGTGGTTACCGATTTCCGACTTTGCGTGGAATCGCTTCGTCTTCAACCTCGCCACCACGGCTGATGGGAATCTCGGATGGTTTACTGTAGGTGACGCCTCGTTCTTCACTGTCGAGGTCGCCCGCGGGCAAGGTTGGCATTGGACCAGTGGGCGGCGGGTTGAAACCGGGATAGTCGATGCGAGCGTGATAGATCGCCGTGAGCGCGCTGATCATCGCTTCGCGAATCGTCGTCAGTTCCTGCAACGTGATGTCACACTCGTCGAGTTGGCCATCGCTGATGATGGCGTCGACGATCTTGAGGACGATGGCCCGAATGTTTTCCGGATCGGGACGCGCGAGCGAACGTGCGGCGGCTTCGCACGAGTCGGCGAGCATCATGATCGCTGCTTCTTTGAACTGCGGCTTTGGTCCGGGATAGCGAAAGTCTGCTTCGTCGATCTCTTCGTTTGGTTTCGCTTGGGCCTGGGCCTTGCGAAGGAAGTAGTGCAGCGTTCTCGTCCCGTGATGCTGTGGGATGAAATCGGCGATTTTCTTCGGTAACCCGATCTCTTTGGCAAGTCGCGCGCCGTAGGTCACGTGGCTGGTGATGATCTTGGCGCTCTGGTACGGGCGCAGACGATCGTGCGGATTGTTGCCCTGCTGGTTCTCGACAAAATATTCCGGCGCCGCAAGTTTGCCGATGTCGTGATATAGCGCGCCGATACGCGCGAGCAGGGGATTGGCGCCGATGGCGCGACACGCGTCTTCCGCGAGTTGTCCGACTGCGTGCGAATGCTGGTTGGTCCCTGGTGCGCGCAGTGCGAGTTGGCCCAAAACGGGCAAGTCGGCGTTTGAAAGCTCGAGCAGTTTGACGTCAGTCAGAATGCCGAAGAACGATTCGTTGATCGGCAACCCCCCTGCGGCGAAAACGGCTGTTAACAGTCCACCGGCTAGCCCGCAGGCAATCGCCATCAGAACGGTCTTCCACGTCAGCGCTTGTTGTGAATAAGCGATTAGAGCCAGCGCCATCACCACGTTCACGCCGCCGACCAGCAATCCAGCCAGGGTGACTGACTGCCGCTCTCGATAACGTCCCGTTCCGTAAACCGCCGCCGAGCACGACACCATCGCGAACACTGCTTTCTCCATTCCTGTCGGCGCCAAAAGACCGGCGAACAATGCCGTGATCATTCCGGTCAGGAAAGCCAGTTGCGTATCGACGAGCATCGCCACCAGCAGCGCGCCCGCGGCGAATGGAATGCCGAAGTTCCAGATGACCGGATCGTTGAATGGCGGCTGCATTCTCGCGGCGAGGCTCTCGCCGAAGACGTAACCGACTTTCATGAACGCTGTTTGGACCAGGATCGCCGACCCGACAAGTGCGAAAGCCCTGTGCCTGCTGAGACTGAGAACACTGCCGCTCCGGTGTTCCGCAAACTTCCAGGCCGCCCAGTAGACCGCGCTAACCACGACCAGCAAGCCGATGAAGTTGTTCCACGGCCGGCCGCGGTCGCCGGTGCTTTTGATCGCGTCGATTTGGGCGAGGATTTGTGGAGTAATGGTGTCGCCTTCACGCGCCAGGAACTGACCGCGTTTAAGCGAGATAACTACCGACGGCACCTCGCTCGCCGCCGTTTCGCGCGCCGCAGTCGTGGCCGGCTGGTCCTGAACGACGTTGGGTCGAATTAGTGGCAAGAGTGCCGCCGCGAGTACTGATTTTTGTTCCGTGGTCCAGCCGCTGAGATTCAGTATGCGGGTTTCAAGATTGCGACGCGCTGTCGAGAGCGGGACCATTCTCGTGCGTGGAGCCGGGATAATCATCGGGGCGGTAGGAGTGCGCACGTCGATCAAAACGATCTCGTTTTGCAGTCGTTCGGCATCGGCATCGTCGTAGATGTAACCCCCGCCGACGCCCCTGATGATCGACGCGAGACGGTCGATTTCGTTGGCATCCAGCTCCTGATTCGGAGCGACTTTCTTTTTCAGCTCCTCCCAACCGGCAACAAAACTCTGCACGGAGGTCTCCGTGCGTCTCGAATCGAAATTGAATACCGATCGCGTCGAAGCTCGCGCGGCGGCTTTGCGCCTTTCGGTTTCCGCCAGATCGACTGCGGTTATGTCCTCCGGTACCACGATCGGGCGGTTAAGAACCTCGCCCTCTTTGTAGTTTTCGTTAATATTCGAGGAGTTGGGGTTGATGAGTAGAAGCGTGGTCGCCAGGACCAGCACGCTACACGCGATGAGAAATCGTGTGCGGGGCTTTAGCACCATCAGCGGGCGCAATGAGTAGGCGATTAGCTTGTCGCGCGCCTGACTGAACGGAGTTTTGAAACGTGGACGGAGTCCCATTATGCGATGCGAGACAAAGCCTCGGATCGGCGCCCGCCGTCACTTGCCGGTTGAGCGTTCAGATTTCGCGCCAGGACCGCGCCTGCCTTGTCGAGTAGAACACCGAGTGTAGCGGGGTTGATGGCCGAAATTACGACGGTTTCACCGCTGTCCATTTGCCGTGCCTGGCGCACTGCCGCATCCAACACGTCGCGCTCCACCAGGTCAGCTTTGTTTAATGCCAGGATCGACGGAATCTCTGACAGCTTGAGTTCCGACAGAATTCTTTTTACTGACTGAATCTGCTGTATCCAGCGGGGATTCGAAATATCTACGGCGTGAATCAGCAGATTGCTGTCCGTGATCTCCTCGAGCGTTGCGCGAAAAGCGGAAAGCAAATCCGGCGGCAAGGCTCGAATAAAACCGACCGTGTCGTTGATGATAACTTCCTGTTCGCGCGGTAAACGAAGTCGCCGCGAAGTCGGATCAAGCGTCGCAAACATGCGCTGTTCCGCGTGCACTTGGCTTTGTGTCAGGGCATTGAGCAAAGTTGATTTGCCGGCGTTGGTGTAACCGACGATCGATATGATCGGCAATCCTTGTCGCGTTCGGCCCTTGCGCCGTTCGTGGCGGCGTTGTCGCTGCGTTTCGATTTCACGTTCGAGACGGTTGATGCGATCGCGGACGCGGCGTCGATCGGTTTCGAGTTTTGTTTCACCCGGACCTCTTCCGCCGATGCCACCCGCCAAACGCGAAAACGCGGAGTCCTGACCCGCGATCAGTCGCGGCAGCAGGTATTTCAACTGGGCCAGCTCCACCTGGATCTTGCCCTCTTTCGACTGTGCGCGTTGCGCAAAGATGTCGAGAATCAACTGCGAACGGTCGATGATTTTCAGGTCCGTTGCTTCGGACAAGGAGCGAACTTGGGCCGGCGAGAGCTCACTATCGAAGACGAGCATGTCGGCACCGAGCTGTAGTGCACGGATAATAAGTTCATCCAACTTTCCGCGTCCCAACACCGTTCGCGGATCGATAGCCGATCGACGTTGGATGATCTGGTCCTGAACGACTACGCCGGCGGAGTTTGCGAGCTCCGCGAGTTCGGCCATCGACTCTTCCGCATCCGCAAGCGATCCGGTTGCGACGCCGACGAGAATCGTTCGATCGCGCATTTCGGCGCGTCGCGCGACGCGACGGTTACGCGCCATTTCTTCTTCGAGAGAGTCGATCAGTGTCAAAAAATCGGAGTCGAGTTGCGACGCCATCTTCGGTTCGAGAAACGCGTACAACTCCGGCGTGGCGGCGTTGTCGAGTTCGCCTGCATGCAACGGAAGCAAGTGGGCGGCGCGCACCATACCTGGCAGTCCGGAATCGGTGTCGACGTCGATTGCCGCCATCAGATCGAGTCGCAGCAGCGCGAGGTCGGTCAAGTCGTCTTGTGTGAGCGGTTCGCCGCGGAGGTGCGTGTGCACGCAGCGCAGACCACGAAATCTACCCGAGGCGACACGCACGCGCTTGAAGTCGGGCAACTCGATGCCTTTGTTATCGCCGACCATCACGTATTGGACGTGGCCTTTGCGATCGACGAGGGCGCCGATCTGCCGGCGGGTCTCGTGCGAGAGTTCGCTCAACTGGCGAGCGAATTCGTGTGTCACAATTTGATTGGGAGGTATGCGCCGGGTGTACAGCTTTTCGATGCGCCGCAACTGATTTGGTTTTAAACCGAGGGTGTTGCCTAGAACGCTGGTAATGGCTTTTTCCTTTCTACCCGGGGGCGAATTATACCATGAGTGTTCTTGTTGAGTTACGTGGGTGCAGCGTATGATGAACGGTTTTTATGGCTAAGGCTGGGAAAATCTTAAGGATAGATCCACCATACGGCATCGCGGGCGGCGAGATCATCATCGACTGCGCGGGGGTTGACACGAGCGATCCGGCGCTTTGCGCGGTCCTGATTGACGATTCGACTGCACCGATTGTGGCGCTCGGGCCAAACCGCATTCTGGCTATCGTTCCCGAAACGAAGGGCGGCGTTGTCGACGTGCGGTTGCAGAACGGCAGTGAACTTACCGCGCCGGCGCAGATAACTGTCGCGCGGAAACTCGCCAGCGATCTTCATCCCGTCGCCAATCCCGCTTTCGATCCCGACGACGGTGCGTTGTTCGTCACGCGTTCAGGGTCACGTGGCGAGGAGTTGCCGGTTACGCTTTTTCGAATCGATATAAACGGCGACGTATCGGAGTATTCGGGCGACATCCCGAACCCCACCGGAATCGCATTTGGTCCGGACGGTTCGATGTTTGTCACAAGTCGTCTCGAGGGTGTTGTTTACAAAGTAACGCCGTTCAAAGAAGCGGTTACATTTGCGAGGAACCTCGGCATCGCTACAGGCGTAGCATTCGATAGCGACGGTCTGATGCACGTAGGAGATCGCACGGGCACGATCTTCAAGGTCAATGGCATCGGCGAGGAACGTGCGTGGACGCAGCTCGAGCCTTCTGTTTCCGCGTTTCATCTGGCGTTCGGGCCAGACGATTCGCTCTACGTTTCCGGGCCGACGGTGACGAGTTTTGATTGCATCTGGCGCATAAACCGCGACGGTGACGTCGACGTATTCTTCAAAGGTCTGGGACGGCCGCAGGGTCTCGCGTTTGATAACGAGGGAAACTTGTACGTGGCTGCGTCACTGCGCGGGCGGCGCGGCATCGTCCGCATCTCTCCAGACGGCGCGGGCGCGGAATTGATCGTCGCGGGCGTGAATCTTATCGGGCTTGCGTTCAGCGCCGCGGGCGAAATGGCGGTTGTCTCGATCGATTCGGTGTACAGTCTGCCGACGCAGATAAAAGGCACGCTTTTGCCGGGCTAACTGGAACTTACGGAAGGTTTTGACACGTATTTGAGCGGAATGCTAAGTTGACCGCTCTATCGTCCTGCAACTTATTTAAAAGAGTGATTCGTTGAATCCTGAAGAACTCATTCCGCGGCTAATAATCTACATGGTGGTGCTGCTGCTGGCGATCTCGGCACACGAAGCGGCGCACGCGTGGATGTCTTACAAGTTTGGCGACGACACGGCGCGGCTGTTGGGACGCATCACGCTGAACCCGGTGGCCCATACGGATCCGATCGGTACCTTGTTGATTCCGATCGTGATGTTCATCTTCGGCAGTGTTGGATCGTCCATACCGCTGATTGGCTGGGGCAAGCCGACGCCGGTGAATCCGTTGCGTTGGCGAAATAAAGACCTCGCGAACGTGATGGTGTCGATTGCAGGGATCCTGGCGAACATCTTCATCGCGTCGATTGCATTTGTGATCCTGAAGTTCATCTTGATGTCCGGGCCGGGCATTCTGCCGGAATCGGTGCAGGAGCCGGTGTTCCTGTTTCTTCAGTATCTGCTGTTCATGAACGTTTCGCTTGCGGTGTTTAACCTGTTGCCTTTTCCACCACTTGACGGCAGTAAAGTTCTCGAAACGTTTTTGCCGGCGAGCGCCCAGCCGGTGCTGGAGATACTGGAACAGTATGGCTACATCATCATGATGATTCTGATCTACGTGGGATTCATCCGCGCGATTATCAGTCCGGTAATGGAGTTCGTGAGGTATCTACTCTTCCTGGGGGTTTAGCAGCGGGCCGTTCCACTGCGGCCATGCCGACAAGATGACCAAGCGAATCTTCAGCGGTGCTCAACCAACCGGCAATCTGCACCTCGGCAACTACCTGGGTGCGCTGAAAAACTGGGTTGCACTGCAACACGAATACGAGAGCTTCTTCTGCATCGTCAATCTTCACGCGCTTACGATTCCCCAGGATCCGAAACTGTTACTCGAGAAGACCCGCGCCCTCGCTCGCGTTTATCTTGCCGTGGGAATCGATCCGAATGTTTCCACGATCTTTGTTCAGTCAGACGTGCCGGAGCACGCTGAGCTTACGTGGGTGTTGAACTGCGTCGCACGTGTTCCGGAACTTGAACGGATGACGCAGTACAAAGACAAAGCGCGGAAGCAGCAGGAGAACGTGTGCGTCGGCCTGCTCGACTATCCGGTGTTGATGGCTTCCGATATTCTGCTTTATCAGACAGACCTCGTTCCCGTTGGCAACGATCAAAAGCAACATCTGGAGCTGACGCGCGATATCGCAATCAGGTTCAATCGAGACTACGGTGAAACCTTCAAAGTGCCCGACGCTTTCATTCCGAAAATGGGTGCGCGGATCATGTCGCTTTCAGACCCGCTCAGGAAAATGTCGAAGTCTGATGAGGATGCAAATGGTCGCATACTGTTGATGGACGACGCGGACACGGTCCGACGAAAGTTCAAACGCGCGGTCACCGATTCCGGCACCGAGATTCGTTTCGACGAGTCGCGTCCGGCGATCAACAACTTGCTCGAGATCTTTCACCTCATTACCGGCAAGTCGCAACAGGAAGTTGAAGGACATTTTGCGGGCAAGGGATATGCGCAGTTAAAAGGCGAACTGGCTGAAGTAACGATCGAATTTCTCCGTCCCATTCAACAGCGAGTGCAGGAGATCACGGATGAACGGCTCGACGAACTCCTCCAGCAAGGACGTGAAAAAGCGAGCAAGATCGCCAGTGCGACACTCGCACGGGTATATCAGCGAGTCGGCATCTCGCGTTAGTTTATGAACGACGAAACTCCCGAGAGCGTGGTGGAAACAGTCGAGGAACAACCCGCGGCAGTCGAAACGCAGTCCACGCCGCTCAACGTTGCCGGCGCGACACCTCACATTGTTTCTGATGACGTCACCGACGATTTAAAGATCCTGCTCGGCGAGTTTGAGGGCCCACTGGATCTCCTCTTGCACCTGATTCGGCAGGAACAAGTCAGCATTTATGACATTCCAGTCGCGCGTATAACTGATGAGTACCTCCGCTATCTCCGCGTCATGCAGGAGATGGATATCGCCGTCGCCGGCGACTTTCTCGTAATGGCCGCAACGCTCATCGAGCTCAAGACGAAAATGTTGCTGCCGCGCGATCCTTCGGCTGTGCAGGAGGAAGAAGAGGACCCGCGGACAGACCTCGTCAATCAGTTACTCGAGTACCAGAAATACAAAGCCGCGGCACAGATGCTCTGGTCCCGCGCCACTGTGGAGCAGGCGGTTTTCAAACGCGCCGAAATCGAGACCGACAAGAACAATCCGGAAGTCGCGGTTGGTTTGTTCGACTTGCTCAAGGTGTTTCAGGACATTCTGGCGCGCCACAAAGAAGAGGTGCTGCTGGAGATCGAGCGAGAGGAAGTGTCGATGGCGGAAATGCTCGAGCGTTTACGCAACATGGTGATGTCCAGCGGCGAGCTCAACCTTCGCGTCTTCTTTGAACGCGCGCGGTCGCGGCGCGAACTCGTCCTGGCTTTTCTGTCGGTGCTGGAACTCGTGCGCACCACTGAGGTGAAGTTATTTCAGCGCGAAACTTTCGGCGATATCATTGCCCGTGTGGCCGCCTAAAACCAATGGCTAAATAGATGGCAACTGAAGAACCCAACGTAACTCCAGCAGTAGATGACGAAGCGGCGCTAAATGAAGAGGCGAGCCGTGAACTTGCGGCCATGGTTGCGGAAGAGGAGTCGGCCGCCGCGATGGACGCCGAGACACCCGACGATGGACCACTCGCGGCGCCCCAAAATCAGGCGGAGCGTGCCGCGGTAATCGAGGCCCTGATCTATGTTTCGGAAGAGCCGTTGACCGCCAAAACGATTGCCGACGTGTTGAAGGAAGACAAGGACGTCATCAACCAAACACTCGCTACGCTCGCCGAAGAGTTCAACGCTCGCAGTGGCGGACTGCAACTGCGCGAGGTCGCAGGCGGCTGGCAGTTTGCGACGCGACCCGAGTTTCACGAGCACGTGCGTGCGTTTCTGAAGACGCGCCCAAGCGCGAAGCTCTCGATTGCGTCGCTCGAGACGCTGGCGGTGATCGCGTATCGACAGCCGGTCACGGTCCCGGAGATCCTCGAGATTCGCGGCGTGCAGTCTCCCTCTGCTATCAAAACGTTGCTCGATAAGAAATTGATCGTGGCCAAAGGTCGCAAGGAAACGGTGGGGCGGCCGATGATGTATGGAACATCGAAGGAGTTCCTGCTTCAGTTTGGTTTGAAAGACCTTTCTGAGTTACCGAGTGTTGAGGACTTCCACGATCTGAGCGGCGGCTCTTAATCATTGGTCATATTTCATTTGACATTTCTCATTTGCCATTTGAGCGGAGTCCCAGCCTGAGCTTCCTTACATGCCGAGCAATGTGGCGGCAACGACGGTCGAACTTCGAAACAACGTCAAATGAGAAATGTCAAATGATATATGACCAATGATTATGTTCTCTGCGCTATTGCCGGGTACTCTTTTGCTGGCTGAAGTATGGACGAGCGTCTGCAAAAACTGATCGCGGCCGCCGGAGTGGCGTCACGCCGGCACGCCGAAGAACTCATCACCGCGGGTCGCGTCACCGTCAATGGCAAAGTTGTTAAGGAACTCGGCACCAAAGCCGATCCTGAAAAGGACCACATCAAAGTAAATGGCAAACTGATCAACCCTCAGCTCCAGTCACGCGAGAAAATTTACGTACTCCTGAACAAACCCAAAGGATATCTATCCAGCGTTTCAGACCCCGAAGGACGCCCGCTCGTTACCGAACTGTTGCCGCGTTCGCTGGGACGGCTCTATCCCGTCGGTCGCCTTGACTTCAACACTGAAGGACTTTTGCTGCTCACCAACGACGGCGACTTCACGAACTTCATCACCTCAGCGCGAAACCGCGTCGATAAAGTTTACGAAGTCAAAGTCAAAGGCGTGCCGCCGGATGGCGCAATCGAGAGACTACGACGCGGAGTGAAACTTGAAGACGGAACGCGCACCGCGCCCGCGAAGATCAACAAGCTCGACGAAACGAAGACCAACGCCTGGTATGAAGTCCTGCTGCACCAGGGGCGCAACCAACAAGTGCGACGCATGTTTGAACTAATCGGTCATTCTGTGTTGAAGTTGAGGCGCGTGCGGATCGGGTTCCTGACAGACGATGGTTTAAAGCCGGGTTATTGGCGACTTTTATCGCCCGCAGAGGCGACGCGCCTGATGAAGTCGGGGGTGAAGTCGCCGAAATCGCCGCAGAACAAGAAACGGGTGTAACGGATATGCAATTTGAGTTAACCGAAGAACAGCAACAGATCAAGATGAGCGTGCGGGAGTTTGCGGTATCGGAAATCGCGCCTCACGTGATGGAGTGGGACGAGTCGCAACACTTTCCGGTCGAGTTGCAACCGAAGCTGGCCGAGTTGGGGTTGATGGGGGTCATCTTTCCCGAAGAGTACGGCGGCGCCGGCATGGGTTACGTCGAGTATGCGACGATCATCGAGGAGCTCTCGCGCGTTGACGGATCGGTCGGCATCTCCGTCGCCGCGCATAATTCGCTCTGCTCGAACCACATCTACAAATTCGGCACTGAAGAACAACGGCAGAAGTATCTTGTGCCGCTTGCACGCGGACAGCATCTCGGCGCGTGGGGACTTACAGAACCAAGCGCGGGCTCAGACGCTTCGGGAACCAAATCGACGGCTGTGAAATCCGACGGTGGCTGGATGGTCAACGGTTCGAAAAACTTCATCACCCACGCGATTCACGCAGACACGTGCGTGGCGATGGCAGTCACGGACAAGAGCCAACGCAGCAAGGGCATATCGGCGTTCATCTTCGAGAAAGGAATGAAGGGTTTCTCGCCGTCGAAGAAAGAAAACAAACTCGGATTGCGCGCGTCCGAAACGGCGAGCGTCGTGTTCGAAGACTGCTTCGTTCCCGATGGACAATTGCTCGGTGAAGAAGGACAGGGTTTTGTAAACTCGATGGAGGTACTCGACGGCGGTCGCATCTCGATTGCCGCGCTTGCCGTCGGCATCGCGCAGGGTGCGTTTGAGTCGGCAGTGCGCTACTCGCAGGAACGGCAGCAGTTTGGCAAACCGATTTCGGAGTTTCAGGCCATCCAGTTTAAGTTGGCAAACATGGCGACGCAGATCGACGCTGCGAGACTCTTGATGTACCGCGCGGCGTGGATGAAGGACCAGGGTAAGAAGACGACGAAGGAATCGTCGATGGCGAAGTTGTTTGCGTCGGAGATCAGCGTGAACGTTTGCGAGGAAGCGATCCAGGTGCATGGTGGATACGGGTATACGAAAGACTATCCGCCGGAGAAATACTGGCGCGACTCGAAACTGTGCACGATCGGCGAAGGCACTTCTGAAATTCAACGACTGATCATCGCCCGCGAGGTTCTGCGCCAACTCTAATCGGCCAGGCAAGGCAAAGCCATGCCACACATCACGCGGCAAAGCCGAAGCGAGAGTTCATATTGTCTTCCACCAACAACAGTCTGAGTGAGCGAGTTACTAAAGGAGAGCACGCGGCAGTTGCGCGTGCGATCTCGAAAATAGAAGACGGCTCCGAAGGCGCCGCCGAGTTGATGAAGCAGATTTTTCAACACTCGCGCGGCGGACTGGTCATCGGCATCACGGGCCCACCAGGCGCGGGGAAGTCGTCACTCGTCGATAAGCTGGCTTTACTTTATCGACAGCGAGGCGACCGCGTGGGCATCGTCGCGGTCGATCCTTCAAGCCCGTTTTCCGGCGGCGCAATCCTTGGCGATCGTATTCGAATGCAGACGCTCGGTCTGGACGAGGGCGTTTTCATCCGCTCGATGGCGACCCGGGGAAACCTCGGTGGACTGGCCCGCGCGACGGTCGATGCCGTGGCGATTCTTGACGCCGCGGGTTACGCGAAAATAATTGTTGAAACTGTTGGCGTCGGTCAGGACGAAGTCGAGGTTGTGAAAGCCGCCGATGTTTCCGTCGTCGTGCTAGTGCCCGGAATGGGCGACGACATTCAGGCGATCAAGGCCGGCATCATGGAGATCGGCGACATCTTCGTCATCAACAAAGCCGACCGTGACGGGGTTTACGCTACGGAAAAAGAGCTTGAACTGCTCTTGTCACTCGCCTCCCGTGAGGACAATTGGGACCCGCCCATTGTGAAAACGGTGGCTATAGAAAACCAGGGCGTGGACATTCTCGCCGACGCGATCGACCGTTTTCACCAAACCCAACGAAGCGCGCCGCTCGGCAGCGACCGCCGCCGCGCCATCGCCCGCTGGCGAATTGTCGAACTATTACAGGAAAAGCTGCTCGCGCGGATTTTGGACTCTGATGCTTCGGTTGCTATGCTTAATCGCCTCGCGGACGAAGTTGCAACCCGGCGAAGAGACCCTTATTCTGCGGTGGAGGAGTTGCTTAAAGACGCTGACGGGCGGGGATCTGTGTAATCCCCTGTTTTTATGAAAATTGACCACATCGGAATCGCGACGAAAAGCATCGAAGAGGGTTTGACAATCTGGCAAAAGGTTCTCGGCCTTAAACCGGATCATACGGAAGAAATCGCAGATCAAGGCGTTAGAGTGTGCATGTTGCCGGTTGGCGATACGCGCGTGGAGCTGTTGGAGCCGCTCGGCCCGGATACGCCGGTGGGGAAGTTTTTAGCGAAACGGGGTCCCGGCATGCATCACATTGCCCTCGAGGTGAAGGACATTCGCGGATCGCTCGCGGAACTGAAGAGCCGGGGGGCGCGCTTGATTGATGAAACACCGCGTGTAGGCGTCGGTGGTTCTCTCGTAGCGTTCATTCATCCGTCGTCTACAGATGGAGTGTTGCTCGAACTGGTGCAACACCAATAGTCAGGAAAGGAAAGTATTTTGGACTCAACAAAGAAAGCGCTCATCGCAGCCGCTGTCGCTATCATTTTTGCCGCGGGTTTGATCTTCTGGCAGGTCAAAGCGCGAAAAATGGGACCGGTGGAATTAACTACCGAGGACATGACCCTGCTCGCCGAAGATCAGCCGGCCCAGATGAGACAACGATTGGCGAGTGATGAGACGGCGCGCAAAGACTTCGCACTGGACGTTCGGCGGCTTCTGGCTGTGGCTGAGGAAGCGCAGTCGCATGGCATCGACAAGGCTCCCGACATCAAGCGTCAACTGGAATTTCAGCGTGCCAGCGTGATCGCCCAGTTCTTTTTTGATGAGCAAGGCGAGAACGCCCCGGAAATCTCAGACCGCGAAGTTGAAGACTATTTCAGCCAGCCGGTTAACAAGCAGAAGTTCGATCTGTTGATCGCGGACGCGAAGAGCAAGGATCCGACGATGGCCGCGCAGGAAATTCCCCAGGAACAGCTCGAAATGATCAAGCAGCGTCTGGGCCGGATCTACATTGCCGAGAAAAAAGGTCTCGAACAGGGGATCGACAAAAAACCGGCCGTCAGATTGCAGATGATGCTACAGCATGCACGCGTGCTGGCGCAGAAGTATGCAATGGACAAGTTGCAGCAGAAGATGAAGGCGAGCGAAGAGGAGATCACTCAGTACCTCGCACAGCATCCGGAAGCTGACACCGACAAGGCGAACCGGGCCAAGGCTGAGGAAGTGCTCAAACGCATTCGTGCCGGCGAAGACTTCGCGAAACTCGCACAGGAGTTCGGTTCTGATGGGACCAGGGAGAAGGGCGGGGACCTTGGGTGGATGCCTGAGAGCCGGTTGGATCCGACCTTCGTAAAAGCGGCTAACGAGTTGAAGCCGGGCGAGATTAGCAACGTGGTCCAGACAAGCTTTGGTTTCCATATTATTAAGCTCGAAGGCAAAAAGACCGAGACTGTAGACGGGAAGCCGCAAGAGATGATTCACACCCGGCACATTCTCTTCCGCGACGTGGAGAGCAACCCGTTTGGCCCACCGCAGTCGCCGCGCGATAAAGCTAAAGCCGCGGTCGAGAAGGAAAAAGCCGAGAAGGTGTTGGACGACATCGTCGCGCGCTCGCACGTCAAGGTGCCGGACAGCTATCCCGTGAAGCCGCCCGAGCAACAGCCGGCGCAGAGTATGCCGCCAAGCTTCGCACAGCCGCCTGCCGGTGAAGCGGAGCCTCGACCCGCGGCATCACCCGCAAAACCGGCGCCCAAGAGTACGGTTAAGCCGCGGCAGAAGTGATTAGGGTGTTTGACCGAACCCTTATGAGTGGTCCGCGTTCCATTGGTCGCTGACTACCGAAGCGCAATGCAGATTGGCGACTACTCCGTGGCGGTGATTCAGGACGCCGAATTTCGTCTCGATGGAGGGGCGATGTTCGGCGTCGTTCCTCGTCAACTGTGGTCGCAGGTGTGTCCGCCGGACGATGAAAACCGCATTCGTATGAACATGAATTGCGTCTTCGTCGACACGGGCAGGGAAAAGATCCTGATCGAAACGGGAATCGGCGATAAGTGGCCGGAGAAGCACGCGTCGAGATATGCGATCGAACGTGCGCGTCCGCTGGCCGAGACTCTGGAAGCGAAGACCGGCCGGTCGGCAGATGAGATCACGATCGTCGTGAATACTCACCTGCACTTCGATCACGCCGGCGGAAACACGAAACTCGACGCAACGGGTAAAGTTGTTCCATCGTTTCCAAACGCTCGTTACTTCGTTTCGCAGGCGGAGTTGGAACACGCGGAACATCCGACCGAACGCGATCGCGCGAGTTACCTGCCGGAGAACTGGCGTCCGCTGATCGAGTCGGGCCAACTTGAAGGCCGCGACGAGACCTACGAAGTTGCGCCTGGTCTGACGATGAGGACGATCGCCGGGCACAATCGATCGATGCAGTGCTGGCAGTTGGACCGCGCTGGAAAGACGATCTTTGGGTTCGCGGATCTCGTGCCGTTGCGAGCGCACGTCCGCTTTCCGTGGATCATGGGCTACGATCTTTATCCTGTAGAGACTCTCGAGGCGAAGAAACGATTGATACCGCAGGCTGCGAACGAAGGATGGATTTGCTTGTTCTACCACGATGCTGACGAGCCGGTGTGCCGTTTAGTCGAAGGAGAAAAAGGGTTCGTGACGGTGCCGTACCGCGAGGAGGAAACGCTTTCATGACCAGTTTCGCGGGAGTTCAGGTGGGGATTATCGGCGGCAGCGGGCTGTATCAAATGCCCGAATTGACCGATATCGAGGAAGTCAAAGTCAACACTCCTTTTGGCGATCCGTCGGACGCGTTCATCATCGGCACGTTGGAGGGACAGCGAGTCGCATTTTTGCCGCGACATGGCCGTGGACATCGTCTGACGCCTACGGAAGTCCCGTTTCGAGCGAACATCTATGCAATGAAGCTGCTGGGCGTCGAACGAATCTTGTCGGCGTCTGCGGTAGGTTCGTTGCAGGAAAAATACGCGCCGCTCGATATGGTGATCCCGGACCAGTTTTTCGATCGGACGCGTGGGCGGGTCAGGGAATCGACGTTCTTCGGCGAAGGCATCGTGGCCCATGTTTCGTTTGCGCATCCGGTGTGCCGCGCGCTCGGCGACGTGCTCGAACAGGCGTGCGGTGTTGCGGACGTGAAAGCTCATCGCGGCGGGACCTATCTCTGCATGGAAGGACCGGCGTTTTCGACTGTTGCCGAATCGAATGTCTATCGCTCGTGGGGCATGGACATTATCGGCATGACCAACCTTCAGGAGGCGAAGCTCGCGCGCGAGGCTGAGATCTGTTACGCGACGCTCGCGCTCGTTACCGACTACGACTGCTGGCATCCGGGTCACGACGCGGTCAGCGTCGAAACTGTCGTCGAGTACCTGAACAAGAACGTGCGAAACGCCCAGATCATATTGCGAGAGACGATGAAACGGTTGAAGACCGGCGAGCGCAACTGTAAATGCGGATCGGCGTTGCAGCACGCGATCTTCACGGCTCCGAATCTTTGGCCCGAGGCGACAACAAAGAAGCTGGAAGCGATCATCAAAAAGTACCAGTAAGATTTCGTGTTTTATCGAGGTAAGCTATGAAAGTGAACATTCTTTTACTGTTGGCGCTGGTTTTCGTTACGGTGCCCGCGAGTTACGCGCAGGGCGTGCGGACTGGTCCCGATCCGGCAACCATCAGGGACCCCGATCTCGAGCGCGACTCGCATCACAACCTCGAAGTCGCCAGGAACTATTTCAAGCTAAAGAAGGCTTACGTTGCGGCGTTGAAGCGTTGTGAAGAGATCATTGCCGGCAACCCAAACTTCGCGAAGATTGAAGAAGTGCTGCTGATGGCGGGGCAGAGCAGTATCTGGCTGTCGCAGAACAAAGGGAAACAGAAACCGGATCTGTACGTGAGTTTCGAAGGCGGTGAGAAGCGTACGCTCACTTCCGAACAGTTTCGCGACATGGGCAAGGCGTACCTGACCAAGTTGATTACTGAATACCCCAACGGCTCTTATGCAAAGCAGGCGCAGGAGGAACTGCGCGCGCTGGACGCGGCACCAAAGCAGTGAGGATGTGCTTTTGTGCTTAGTACTTTGTACTTGGTGTTTTGTGGTTGGTTCGCTAGTCTACTTCGAACAGCTTGAAGGTTCGCAAGCGAACGAAAGATCAAAGTACTAAGCACAAAGATCAAAAACAAGACCCAAGACCAAACACCAAAGACCCATTACCAAACATGTCCCTTTTAGTTGTCGGCTCTGTCGCCTATGACGTTGTAGAAACCCCCTTTGGTAAGAACGAGAAGATGCTGGGCGGTTCAGCCTCGCACTTCTCGATCGCGGCCAGTTTTTTTACGAACGTAAGCATCGTCGGTGTTGTCGGCGGTGATTTTACCGATCAAGACGTGTTTGAAACTCGCGGCATCGGCACACGCGATCTCGAGCGCATCGAAGACGGCAAGACGTTTCGCTGGGGAGGCCGTTACGACTACGATTTGAACGTCGCGCACACGCTCTTTACAGACCTGAACGTCTTCGCCGACTTTCAGCCGAAGGTGTCCGAGGAATCGAAGCGTTCTAGGTTACTGTTTCTCGGAAACATTCAACCAGATCTTCAACGCGGCGTGCGCGAACAGATGCCCGAAGCCGAGCTGGTTGCACTCGATACGATGAACCTATGGATCGAGCACACGCGCGAATCGCTTATTCGAACGATCAAAGTTGTCGATGTCGTAATCATCAACGACGCGGAAGCGCGTCAGTTAACGGGCATCCCGAACTTGATCAAGGCGGCGCGCGAGATCCTGAGCTGGGGACCGAAGGCGTTGATCATCAAGCGCGGCGAGTACGGCGCAGCGCTGTTTACGCCCGGCAGTTATTTTGCGATTCCGGCGTATCCACTCGAATCGGTTTTCGATCCTACTGGCGCGGGCGACACGTTTGCCGGGGGGTTTATGGGTTACCTGGCGAGCCAGGAGAAACTAAACGAGGACGCGATGCGCCGTGCGATGATCTTCGGTTCGGTGATGGCTTCGTTCAACGTCGAAGAGTTTGGCACGGAACGAGTGCGCCGGCTCACGCATGCGGAGATCAACGATCGTTTTCGCGCGTTCAAGCGCATGACACATTTTGATGAGATACCTTTCGAAGCAAAGGTCAACTGAGGGGGACTGCGATCATGTTTTGTCCTGTTTGTGAAGCCGAGTACGAACCCGGTATTACCCACTGTCGTGACGACAATACCGCGTTAGTCGAGCACCTGACTGCGGAAAACACGGTCCATGATCTCAGTGAGGCGCGCTTCGTGGCGCTCCACAAACTCGGTTCGCCTGCCGAAGCCGAAATGGTGAACGATCTTCTCACGCAGAACGGAATTCGCTCGGTGGTCAAATCCGGCGGCGCCGACGCGTTTTCCCCGCTTCTGTCCGCAACTGCCGGCGCCGAGATCTTTGTCGACGAACGGGATTTCGATCGCGCCATGGAGTTGTACAGCTCATTCTTCGGCCGCGACACGACGCCGCTCACTGGTGGTCCATTCGAAGATGAGATGCCGGAAGAGGAGTAGTTTGTGTCTTCCGCTGCTGACGAAGCTATCGTAGTTTTGATGACGGCCGCGAACGGTGAAGAAGCGGCCCGACTTGCCGATCTTCTGATCGGCGCCCACCTTGCTGCCTGCGTTCAAATACTTCCCGAAATCGAATCAGTTTATCGCTGGGAGGGAAAGGTCGAGCGCCAGGCGGAGATTCTTCTGCTCGCGAAAACGACGCGATCCAGGTTTGAAGACTTGGAAAGGGAAGTGCGCGCCCTGCACAGCTACGAGACGCCGGAGATCATCGCGTTGCCCATCGTGGCCGGTTCCGCGCCCTACCTCGAGTGGCTGAGTGCCGGCGTGAAGATCCCTCCGGCTTAACCTGCAATGCCAATGTCGTCGGAAACCAGTTCCGTCAGAGAACTCTGACTGCGCCTTACTATCTCTACAACTTCCGCTGGCGAATCAGTAACGTGAATCATGAGGAAGTCGATCTCGCTGATCTTGCCTTCAGCCATCACGACGTCGCGTACCCAATTCAGCAATCCGGTCCAGTAACGGGAACCGAAGAGGATGATCGGGAAGTTACGGATCTTCTTCGTCTGGATGAGTGTCAACGCTTCGAAGAGTTCGTCGAACGTGCCAAATCCGCCCGGGAAGATAATGAATCCGAGGCTGTACTTCACAAACATCATCTTGCGCACGAAGAAGTATTTAAAGGTGAGACTCTTCGTTTGATACGTGTTGGGCCGCTGCTCGAACGGCAACTCGATGTTGCAGCCAATCGAGAGCCCGCCGGCTTCGAACGCGCCTCTATTTGCCGCTTCCATGATGCCTGGTCCACCACCGGTGATGACGGCGTAGCCTTCGGTCGCCAACAGTGCGGCTGTTTCCTGTGCCGCGATGTAATCCGGATCGTTGGGTTTCGAACGCGCGGAGCCGAAGATCGAGATGCCGCGGTTCAGCGTCGCCAGTTCGTCGAAGCCTTCAACGAACTCGCCCATGATTCTGAAGACGCGCCAGGGATCGGTGTGCGTAAACTCGTCGGGTCGCGGACTCTCGAGTAGCTGTTCGTCCTGCGTTGTTTTTGGCGGCCAATTGCCGGAGCTGGTGGTTTCGTAGTCGCCCTTCTTCGCCATCTCAGATACCCATGATGTTGTAACCGCAGTCCACGTAGATCACTTCGCCGGTGATCCCGGAGGACATCGAGCTACAAAGGAAGACGGCGGTGTTTCCCACTTCGCGCGGGTCTACGTTGCGGCCGAGCGGCGCGCGTTCGGCGTGATGTTTCAGCATGGTGCTGAAGTCGGCGACTCCGCGGGCGGAGAGTGTTTGAATCGGACCAGCGCTGATGGCGTTAATGCGAATGTTGCGTGGACCGAGATCTTTTGCGAGGTAACGAGTGCTGGCTTCCAGCGCCGCTTTGGCGACGCCCATCACGTTGTATCCGGCAACCACTTTCTCGGCGCCATAGTAAGACATGGAAACGATGCTCCCGCCTTCGGTCATCAACGGCGCAGCGGCGCGTGCGAGCTGCGGCAACGAGTAGGCACTGATCTCGAGAGCTGTTATAAACGCGTCGCGGCTAGTGTTGAGATACTCGCCGCCGAGCGCTTCACGGGGCGCGAAGGCGATGCTGTGAATAAGGAAGTCGAGTCTGCCGAACTCCTCACCGACGCGTCGGAACGTTTCGTCGACCTCGTCCTGTTTCGTCACGTCGCACGACAACAGGAGCGATTGCGGCATTGATTCGTTCGTCAGGCTTTCAACATTTTCTTTCAGGCGTTCGCCCTGGTATGTGAATGCGAGTTGGGCGCCGGCTTCGTGTAGTGCTTGTGCGGTGGCCCAGGCGATCGAGCGTTTGTTGGCTACTCCGAAAATAATTCCTTTTTTGTTTTCCAGCATGGGTGTTTCTTGTGCCTTTTGTGTCCGTCTTGCGCCTTTTGTGGTTACGCGGCTGCGCTTTCCGGCGCCGTGATGAGCGCCTTGTATTCACCACTTTCAACCCATTGCAGGATCTCCGCAACGCGCCAAACCGGGAACGGGTGGCTCAAACCGGACGTGATCACGTCGGCCCAGAAACGATCGAGAGCTTTCTCGTCGTAGTTCTTCTGAAAGTCGCGTGCCTGGGCCAGAAACTGATCGTAGTCGACGCGCGAGGCGAAGGTGCCGCCGCTGAGTTTCATCATCGTGCGGCCGATGATGTCCGCATCCTGAGTAACTAGAAGCGCCGCGCGGTCGCACGAAAGTTCGGCGCGACGGGCCCATGCCAGCAGCGCCGCGCGCATGCTCATGGTCAGGAGTTCCTTGACGATAAACGTCAATGGCGACGCCATCACGGCGCTCTTTGCGAGGAACTCAATCAGACGCGCCGCGGTCAGATACAGCACGTGTTCGGAATGAATGTGGCCCACCTCATGGGCCACGACCGCGAGGACCTCTTCGTCAGTCAAACGTTCGATGAGTTGCGAGTAGAGCACGATGATCGGGCGTTCGACGCCGCCGGTAAAGGCGTTGACGATCGGATTTTGCTGAACGAACAACTCGGGCATGTCGACGCCGAGAGTGGTGCAGGCAATCTGAAGTTTGGCATAAAGATCGGGGCACTGAGTGGGCGTAACCTTCACCGCGCTCGCCGTGAAGATCACGCGAATGGCCGACTCGCCGGTAACTGAAAGCAGTTTCTTTAGCGCGGAGTCAATTCCGGGAATGGCTCTTAAGGCCGCCAGTGCACGACGATCGTCGGGATGGATGTACTGGTCCTTATCGAGCCTGGCAAATTTCCTGTGCGGTGCATCGGACAGCGGCAGACGGCAACGGCCACACCGCGCATCGCCCGATTCCGTACGTACCTGGTTTCGCTGGCCGCAGTAGCGGCAACGGATTGAATTTTCGTTGTCAGCCATGTTGGTGCTCATAATATCAGTGTTTGAAATGCCTCACACCTGTAAAGACCATCGCCAGACCATGCTCGTTTGCGGCGGCGATCACTTCGTCGTCACGAACCGAGCCGCCGGGTTGAATTACAGCCGTGATGCCGTTGCGCGCAGCCTCGTCGAGGCCATCGCGAAAAGGAAAGAACGCGTCGGATGCCAGAACGGATCCGGCGACGGGTAATTGCGCCCGCATCGCGCCGATGCGGACCGAATCGACGCGCGACATCTGTCCGGCGCCGACACCAACCGTCTGACCGTCGCGCGCGTAGACGATCGCATTTGATTTCGTGTGCTTGCAGACTGTCCACGCGAACAGTAGTGCGCGTATTTCATCTTCCGAAGGTTGTCTGGTGGTGACGAATTTCAGATCCGACACGCGAAGCTGGTGAGTGTCTCGTGTTTGGACCAGCATGCCGCCGCTGATCTGCTTGTACTCGACGCCTTTAGCAGGCTCGACCGAACCCATGCGCAGCACACGAAGGTTTTTCTTTTCCTGCAGTATCTTCAGAGCTTCGCTGTCGTAAGCCGGTGCGATCACCACTTCGGTAAAGATCTTCGTAATCTCCCTGGCGGCGGCAGCATCGACCGGACGATTAATCGCGACGATGCCGCCAAAGGCGGAAACCGGATCCGTCGCGAGTGCGCGTTGATAAGCGACTGCGACCGTCTCGTCCTGTCCAACGCCCGCCGGGTTCGTGTGTTTGATGATCGCGCAGGTCGTTCGTTCGAAGTCGCAGACGAGTTGCCAGGCGGCATCGGCATCGACGTAGTTGTTGAACGACATCTCCTTGCCTGACAACAGCTCGGCATTCGCGACGCCGCCGCCTTCGGCTGTTTGATAGAGCGCCGCCGATTGATGTGGATTCTCGCCGTATCTCAGGTCCGCCGATTTCGTAAGGGACAGATTCAAACTCGTACCGCCGAGATAGGAACTCACGATCGAGTCGTACTTCGCTGTTTGCTGAAACGCTTCCTGCGCCAGTTGCTCGCGCGTAGCGATCGACAACGCGCCGTCGTTGTTCTTGAGTTCGACCATCAGCGCGTCGTATTGCTCTGGAGACACGACGACGGCGACGTCGCGTGCGTTCTTGGCGGCGGAGCGGATCATTGCGGGACCGCCGATGTCGATCTGTTCGATTGCTTCGTCTCGCGTGACGCCTTCGCGTGCGATTGTTGCTGCAAACGGGTAGAGATTCACCACCACCATGTCGATTGGTTGGATCCCGTTTCGTTCCATCGCAGCGATGTGTTCCGGATTGTCGCGTAGGGCGAGCAGTCCGCCGTGAACGCGCGGGTGAAGAGTTTTGACGCGGCCGTCCATCATCTCCGGAAAGCCGGTTATGTCCGAGACGTCGAGCACGTCGATACCGGCCTCGCGTAATGATTTTGCGGTGCCGCCGGTGCTGATGATCTCGACGCCAAACTCTTTCAACGTCAGCGCGAGATCGATAATTCCTGTTTTGTCAGAGACGCTAATTATGGCGCGATGAATTTTTCGCAGTTGATCGGTCATTTAGTCGAAGTAGGAGGCAGATTAATCGTGAATTCGTGTGTGCGGGAAAAGCGACGCCCCCAGATTGAATACTGAATTGCTTCCGGTTTCAGAGTTACCGAAAAGAAGTGTCGTCGATTGTCCCGCGCTGACTCGGCTATATAGAAACCCAGAAGATACTGACTTTTCAAATCCTCTTCGATGGCTTGAAAGATTGGCGTCAAATTCTGGTCTCTGGGCATGAGCGCTGACTGCCGGTCGCCAACGAGAAAGTATTTTCCACCCGTCTTCTCGGCGAGTTCGCGAAAGCCCTTCGACGGGCGCCGCACCTCGAGTCGGCCGTCGCGTGGTTCGAAGAGCGGAAGATGAATCACGTAGAACGAAACGCGTTTGTCCAGCGCGACGTTGATCACGCTGTCGGCACTTCTGGCGCTGCGATTGTCGAGTCCATCGCTGATGAGCACGACGATCCGGCGTTCTGAGCGCACGACCGGCAGATCCTCAAAGGCTTTGAGCGCATCCGCAGCGGCGTCGAAGATGGCGGTACGACTGTTCGGTCCGGCAGAAAACCGGAACGCCGATCGGGCGGCTTCCGTGTCTTTGGTGAAAGGGATCGCCAGCGAAGAGGTTTCGGAGAACCGGAGCACGGCTACGCTCGACCGCTCGCCGAAGCGCGAGAAGAGCGCGAGTGCGGCGTCACGCTGTTGGGAAATGATTTGTCGCAGGCTTCCGGACTGGTCCAGCGCGAAAAGCATGGCGACGCGATCGGCGCCCGCAGCGAAGTACACTCCGGTCGTGACCTTGTCGCGGTCTTTTATCGTCAGGTCCTGTTCAGTCAGTCCGGTGACTGCCTGACCATTCTTGTCTCTAATGCGGATGGGAAAAAGCAGCAGGTCCGTGCTGACGCGGACGACTTCGTCATCTTCCGGCGGGTCCTGGGCGAGGGCCGCAACGGGATAAACAGAGTAAATCAGACAGATCAGGAGGCAAAGAAGAGCAACCCGAGAGAGCGCCGGCCGTTCGGTTAAACGAAAAAACGCCCGAATAGCAGGATGCTGAGAAGCACGATGATTGTGATGACGATGATCTTGACCAGACTCATGGCGAATTCCTTCGGGTTTCGGGGCAAACGATTCGCACGTGCAGTTTGCCATACGTTCGCGCCCCGAAGCCAGTTCACAAAATCTGTACATCCGCCTGTCTAAAAGAACCTCAAGGTATAGGTCACTCGTAATCCACGTCCCATTTCGGGGGCAAAATCCTTAATAAACGATAGGTGATTACGATACAGGGTATCGCCCACATTGAAAAAGTTAAACGAGACGATATGCGCCGTATGCCCGTGGGAGAATAGGTATGACCCCGAGAGGTTGGCCACCGCGTATCCGGCGGTGCGGGTCTCGGTTGGAAAAAGGCGCTCCTGATGATTTGCCATGACGATTTCCGGGTTCAACAACAATCCTTTGTACCGGATTTCCAAACCTGCGCGCCCACGCAGCGGCGGAATTCGCGGAAGCGGCGTGTTGCCCGCAGTGAGTTCCGCGTTGACGTAGTCCAGACCGAGGTTAAGCCAGAGGGCCGAGTGCAGCGCAGTTTCGAAGCGCGCTTCGGTTCCCGCGAAACGGGCCGTTGCCTGATCGTAGTTAGCCACCGTCAGTCCATCTTCGACGTCTCCTGTCGGCGCTAGAAAAACGAAGTCGCGAATGTGATAGTAAAAGCCGTTCGCCTCGAAACGCACTCGTTTCGACGAGTGGCGAAGTCCGAAGTCGAGACCATCGGTCAGCTCGCGAGTCAGGTTTGGGTTGCCGATTTCAAACGCGAGATTTCCGCGGTGTGGTCCAAGGTTGTACAACTCGTCGAGTGTCGGTGAGCGATAGGAATGCGTGTAGTTCGAAACGAATGCGCCGCCGTCCCAAGTGCGAACGCGGATGCCGGCCGCGCCTGAGAATCCCGTGAAAGTCCGATCAGGGAGGGCACCGCGTGCTGTGGTTACTGCGGGGTTGTAACGGTTGGTTTCCAGGCGGCCGCCAAACTGGATCGACACCGGCTCGAAATCCAGCGTCTCAAGTCCAAAGACCGCGAAAGCATTGTGCTTCGTCGGTGGCGCCAGTGCCTCTTCACCTGCCGCGGCGAAATCGCGATGCATGCCCCAGAATCCGAAACGACCCGATAGTCGACCCTGCTTTCGCTGATCGAACATTCCCTGATAAAGAAAACTGTTGTTCTTGAACTGAGTGCCGATCTCACCCGTCTCTGATTCGATTTCGGCGTGCTTGTAGTTGGTGTATTGGACCGAGAACGTTCCGGCGTTCACAAATGACTGGTTCTCGCGGAAGCCGCCGCGAAACTCGAAGCTGTGACGGCGTGGATTGAGTTCCACGATCTCCGCCTCAGGATCTTTTGGGTCGAAGGGAATGCCATAGCGCCGCTTATTGAAATTGTAGTTAAAGCTGAAGAAGCCTTTGGTTGGGAAATATCCAAACCCCGCTGCCGCACTGGCTTCGCGCGAGAAGGAGTTTTGGACAACCCCGAGCGGCGTCTTGTAATCACCCGAGCGCTGACCGCCTGCGTTGGCCCAAACCAACCACCGATCCGAGCCGAACTCAAAACCGCCGCTGCCGCCACCCTGACCACCGTTTGTGCCGCCGACACCGGTTAAATAACCATTCATTCCTTTGTGCGGCGAGTCGTGTCCGGTGATCGCGTTGACAACGCCTCCGATAGCGCTGCTCCCGTAGAGAAGTGTTGCCGGGCCTTTCACAATCTCAACTCGTTCGATTGTCAACATATCGATCGGCTCCGCGTGATCGCCGGATTGAAAACCGAGTCCGCCGACTCGCGTGCCGTCCTGTGTGATCTGCACTCGATCTCCGTCCTGGCCTCGCAGCACTGGCCGCGCGGTGCCCGGTCCAAAGCTTCGTTTCGCAACGCCGAGTTCGCCGTCGAGTGCTTCGCCAAGTGAAACCGGACTCTTCTTCGCGAGATCGATCGAGCCGAGTACTTCGACCGATTGGATGGAGCTGCTGACGGCTTGTTCCGTTCCGGTTGCCGTAATCGTCACTTCTTCCCGCAGGGTGGAAAGCTCCATCTGAAAGTCGATTGTCGCGATCGCGCCAGCGCTGAGATCTGCGCCGCGAACAACATCCGGGACGCGATCGAGATGCGCGACGACGTCGTATCTGCCCGGCGGTAAGCCGGTGAATTCGTAACGCCCGTCGTCGTCGGTTGTCACGGTCCGTTTTAGTTGCAGAACAGTGATCATGACGTTGTGAACAGGCTTACCGGTGCCGCCGAGAGTAACTGTTCCGCGCACCGTTGCTGTTGCTGACGATTGTGCGAATGCGGGTAAGGAAATTAATCCTGAGATGACGAGTGTAAAAAGAATATGCCGAAAAATCATTGGTTTATCTCCGTAATGGTCCAATTGGGTGCCGGCTCAATTCACGCTTCGCGGTTTGTAGACCTGTGGCTGTGAATGAGCTGCCGTGCGACTTGGACTAGGAGATAAACGGAGGCGCGCGTCCCGCGAGCGGGCTGATGATGCGGGAAAGAAGGTCCGGTACGAGTACCGCCGTGGTCTTGAGCAGGACGCGAGTCGGCGGTGCGCTCAGTCGAAACGCGATTAAAGTAGTACTGAAATTTTGGTGTAGCTGGCAGATCAGGCAGTCGCTGCAGCCGGTCTGACCGCCTGCGGGATTGCCCGATTTTTCGGAGTGCGTCAGCGAGGTGACGTCGCTGTCGCCGGCAAGCACGCGGCCGTGGCGGTGTGCAGCCTCGACCGTGGTTCCATACAGAATGAACGCGATCAGCAACAGTCCTAGCCAACGCGAAAAGCCAGCGCTGCGAAACTGAAGCGGACGGATGAGCATGCCAGTCAATGTCGGATGTGTTAGATTCCGGGAGCGGAGGAATTGTACTGACAGCGCTTCTCAAAACGCAATCGTTCATCGTAGTTTTTGGCGTTTGTGTGATCCTCGTTTGCCTCGCGCCGGTGGAAGGCCGGGCGCAAGCCCGCACTCGCGTCAAAATCACCGTTGCTTCACCGGAAGAGGTCGTTGTTCAAGCCCACCTGTTTTCACCCTCTCGCTTATGGTCGTTTAGAAACGCTCACGCCGGAGCGTTGGGAATCGCGGAGCGAATCGATCGCTTTCGTGCGAACGGCGTGTACGTGCGGATGATCGCGATGGGCGAGTTCCGTTCGTCTGACGACGCGACTGAGATCGATTATGTGGTGCGGTTGCGGCGTCCCTCGCCCGCTGACGTCGCGCATGTGAGTTGGCTCACTGAAGATCACGGTTTTCTGATGTTTGCCGATTTGCTGCCTCAGGGTTTGGAAGCTATCTCCGTCGAGTTAGCGGTGCCGAAGGGATGGACGATTCAATCATCGATTGCGCCTGAGGCTGACGAGCTCTACCAGGTTTCGGAACCCGACGACGCGATCTTCTTCGTAGGCCGCTCCATCCGTAAGGCGTCAAAAAAAGAGTTCGACACCTTTGTCACCGGAACATGGCCGTTCAAAGATTCCGTAGCGACGAAGGCCGCGTCGCGCGTGTTGGAGAAATACCTGGAGTTGACGGGATTCAGACTCCCGTCGCGCCCGGTCTTGATGATCGCACCCCTGCCGGTTTCGACGGGCGCCACAAAGTGGCGAGCGCAAACGCGCGGCTCGACAGTTTTACTCCTGATGGATCAGCAGGCTCAGATCGCGAATTGGAAAGGACAGCTCGAAGTCATCTTCTCGCATGAGGTGCTGCATCTGTGGGTCCCGAATGCGCTGCAATTGCGAGGCGACTACGACTGGTTTTTCGAGGGCTTCACGTTGTACACGGCTTTGCTCACGGCGCTGGATTTGAAGGCCATCGACTTTCGCGAATATCTCGACACGCTTGCACGCGTCTACGATTCATATATCTCCTATCCCAACGTTCTTTCGTTGATCGAAGCTTCGGAGAGACGTTGGACACACCCGTGGCCTGTTGTTTACGACAAGGGAATGCTGGTGGCGTTTCTTTACGATCTGGTGTTGCGGAAGGAGTCGGGAGGGAAGACGACGCTGGCCAGCCTCTATCGCGAGTTGTTTAGCCCGGGCGCCGCTGACCGGGCCGACGGAAATGACGCTATAATCAGGTTGCTGAGTTCGACTCCCGAGGCCGCCGATCTGGTTAAGTCATACATCTTAGGCAAAAAGGATCTCGAACTCGATCGTTATCTTGTTTCGTATGGATTGATTTTGGATACGAGTGGGAAGACTTCACGTTTAATTGTGGGAACTAAGGTCGACGATGATCAGAAGCGCTTGTTGAAGTCTCTTGGCTATTGAGGATTGAGGAGTAGGATGCGAGCAATTAAGACGCTGGCTATTTTTATCGTTCCATTGCTTCTGGCCGGTTGCCAGACGCTTGCTTCCAAGAGCAGCACGGGAGTAGTCGTCGCGAGTCGCGCCCAAATTCGCAGTTCGACTGCCGTGGTCGCCGCCGACTTGTTGCAGGTGAATCGCGGCGACGTAGTGGACATCCTCGACTCAACCGACGTTAACGACCCCAGCGACAACACCAGAAAAGAACGATGGCTGCGAGTCAAAGCCCGCGATGAAGACGCGACTGAAGGCTGGATCGAGTCGCGCAACGTCATGCCTGACGACGTTCTCGAGGCGTCGAAAAAACTGGCTGAAGAAGACAAGGACGTTCCGGCGCAGGCGACGGGGCAGCTTCGCGCAAGTTCAAATTTACGGCTGACACCGGATCGCAGCGGCAACGAAAACATCATGATGCGACTTGATAGTGGTTCGAGTTTCGACATCGTGGGTTGGAAGCGTGTGCCGAAGCCGAAGGCTTCCGAAACGATCGAGACTGACGTGGCTCCGAAAGCGGGCAGTGCGCAGCAGGGCAGTTCCAGAGCAGGACGTCAGAGCGATGAGAAGGTACCGGAGGACGAAAACGAACTGTGGTACAAGGTGCGACTTCCTGAGACTGCGTCGCCTGCTCCCGCTGGTTGGATTTATGGCAAGCAGGTCGAACTCGCGGTGCCGAGCGACATCATCTTCTATCGCACGGGTCGTGAGTTTGTTGGCTGGCAACGGCTGGACGGCGACAGCAAAGAGAAGAGTGCTACCGATAAAGACGCGGCTCGCGAAGCACGACCGGGAAGCTGGTTGATACTCGAGAAGAGCAGTTCGAACCAGCCGCACACGCTCGACGAACCTGATTTCGATCGCATTTACGTGCTCGGTTATGACAAGCGGAATCAGGAGCACTACACGGCGTATCGCAGTCCCAATTTGAGAGGTTTTCTACCGGCAAGGATCGAAGGGCAGGGAGACAACAAGACGTTCACGCTGCGCTTGCAGGAAGACGATAATGGGCCACCGAAGGAGGTTCGTTACAGCCTCTACAAAGACGCTCGCGGTGTGTTGAAAGTCAATGCGCCGCAGATGGCACCGAGCAGGCGGCGCCGGTAATCCGCGTGCCGTCGTCGCGCGAGGCGTCTTCAATCGATAGTTAAGACCTATAGTTTTGAAAGCATGTCTGAGCCAGTAGTGATCGGAATCGGCGGTTACGCTTCGAACGTTGGTAAGACGACGTTGCTGTGCGAACTGCTGCGTGCGTTTCCCGGCAGCGAAGCGATCAAGACGACGCGCGGCCACTATCGATCGTGCGGGAAAGATCCTCACGCGTGTTGCGTCAGTCATTTGCTCGGTGAAGAACCGTTGGTGCGTTCGGGTAGAGCAGAGACTTACGAGAGCGGCAAAGATACGGGGCGTTTCTGGGACGCCGGAGCGACGAACGTGCACTGGGTAATCGCAACAGATACGCAGCTCGGCAAGGGCATTCAGCAGGCGATGCAAAGAGTGAAGGCGCGTCTGGTGTTTGTAGAAGGCAACAGCTTCTCGGAGTTCGTGAAAACCGACTGCATGTTGTTGGTTAGAGGAGCCGTCGATCAGCGGATCAAGAAATCGGCAAAGAAGATTATCGAGAAGGCAACTGCGATTGAGGTCACGAACATCTATGACGAGCTTCCGGTGGTGATTAATCACGTGAGAAGAATTTTCTCGACCGGGACAACTCAAAATGCAGATACGCATCTAACGTCCGCCGGATTGATAAGGCCTCTCACACAGGTGGGTTGACAGTCAGTGGGCGGCGAATTTGCGAAAGGCAGATTGGGTTATTGACAAGTTGATTTTAGTCCCTATAATGCCCATTCCTCTTTGACAGGAAAGTGGGTGCGGGGACGAAGGAATTTGGGCGCCATAAGCAGTGCCGCTTTTCCCGTGAGTTCGCATGGGAGATTGCGGTGCTTTTTAGTCTCCGGAGCCGGCATGGCAGCCGGTCAGAAATAAAAGTCGGAGAAAGGCTTAAGGCCGCTTGACAGAGTAAGGCTCGTTGGTTAATATCCCCGTTTGCTTGGGGCGAGTTTGAGTCGTCTGTAAGGCAA
>CBFGMX010000057.1:0-29440 GCA_965649955.1 uncultured bacterium | reverse complement strand
AAACAAAAAGGGAGAGGCGCGAACCTCTCCCTTCAGCGTAACTCCGTCGTGATGCGCTGCTACGGCAACGCTTCGACGTTGACATAGAACTTGAAGCTTCCGGTCTGCTGAATGCCGAGCAGGAAGCGAACGTCAACCGACGCGCCATTCGCGATTGGAGTCGCCAGTGTTACTACTCCGGCGCTCATCGAGGAATTGAAACCACCACCATTCGGCTGTGACGGCGGTTGCTCGAGCGTTGTGCCCTGAACGGTGACGTTGCTCGTGCCACTGCCACACGGCGGACGATCGACAGTGACGACGACGGCGGTTGAGGTGCGTGGCCGCAAGTCGGCAATGCCGCTCGGCGCCGGGAAGGTAGTGAGATCGATCACGCGGAAACGCAGGCGGGTTACGTTGCCTCCTGTGTTATTCACGACCGTTCTGCGGATATCCAGCGTTCCAAAAGTGGAGTTGTTTACCGGATCCGACGTGAAGTCGCGAATGCGGTTCGGCGGCGATGCTCCTCCGACGCAAATGTCGAGCAAGTTTACCGCGAACGACGCGTTGCGTTGAATCGGTGAGCTGAGATTCTCTGGTCCAGGTGCGCCAAGGCGCTGACCCGCGCCTGCCGATGTCCCGTTGGTGTCAACAAAAACAAAGTCGGCGGCGTTATTGTTGGTATCTTTTGGGGTAGAGATCGGACAAGCACCAAACGTGGTAATCGACCCAGATTTACCGCAGTTGTCGCGATAGAACGAGTAGTCGATCGAAAACGGCGTCAACGTAGGATAGCCGGTGCCCTCTTTGTAAAGCGTATTCGCTTCGGAGGTTGAGCCGACCGCATCCATGCGGTTTGCGAGTACGAAGTTGGCCCCAATGCTCGTATTGAAGATCGCGATACCCGCGTTGTCGGGAATATCAGTCGTATACGTGGCATCGCCGGTGGCAGTGGTTCCGTTACCGGCTGGATAAGAAGCGAGGCTATATCCAACACTGTTCACGCAAAGATAATGACCCCTGTTGGGAATAACCGTACCATTCGGAATGACGCAACGAGCTACTCCGTTCGAAGCCGCCACGGCATAACCGGTCCCGCCACCTGTGACGGTATGGTCGGCTCCGCTGTTGTTGTAGATTTCAATGAATTCGTCATTCGCGCCATTTGGACCACGAACGCGGAATTCGGAGATGATCAATTGTGCTGCGGCGACCTGCGACAAGCCCAGCATCATAGCTAACAGGCCTGTGCAGACGAGGGAAACCCGAAATGACTTAGACATGCTTTTTCTCCTTCTTCGGTTGGCCCACGTGTTCGGTAGGGCGTGAAACCCTAACATGCTTATTCGGACACAGTCAACGAAATTTTAAGGGAAATGCGGGCCGAAATTTTGCGGAGTTAACGAATTATCTATTTCAATTTCAATTACTTACCGACTACCCCCGCTCGCGCACGGTGGTCCTGCCCGCGACCGCATCCCAGTCAACGAAGATCAAGTACAACGCCAGTTGATGAGGGAAAAAAATGTTCATAACGAACAGTGTCGACAAGTGAAAAACCACACCGGCGCCGAGTATCCACCAGCGCAAGCGTCGCCAGAAAACAGCAAGCGGAAAGAGGATCTCCCAGAGAAGAACGAGTCCGACCGCATACGGCAGGTACGCACGGATGTGCGGCAACCAGAACGCCAGCTTAAAGTGCGTGTCGTGTAGATTGTCGAGGGAGTGAAAGATCGCGAGGACGGGCAGGTTGTCGACACTGAGATACGTCCATCCCGCAACTCTCAGCTTGATCAGGGCCGAGCTAAAGTAGACCCACGCCATCAGCAACTGCATCAGGAGTATCGGATACGCGTACGCCCATAGCGGCCGCTCTTTATCGCTTCGCCTCAACCAGTGATCCAATGAAAAGTCGTCGCCGCAAGGCGTAAACGCCAGTACAGCCAGGCAGTAAACGCCGAGCATTTCGTCATGATTGAAATGTCCAAAGCTGCGAACGAGGCCCTGGTAAAAAAGGACGAGCAGAAATGAGGTCTTGGTCGAAATGGAAGTAAAAAGACCGGCCGTGCTCAACAAGAGCGACAGCACCATCGCAGTTTTGAGAGTAGCCATGCCGCCCGGTGTCAGCAGTTCACCGTAAAAAGCCCATGGCAACAGCTTCAAGGCGCCGGTCGGACGCAGGATTTCGACGGGAAGCGCGCCAAGTGCGGAAAAAGAAGTGGCGAGGACCGAGATTAGAAACGTGCCGTGTACGATCGAACGCACCACGCCCAGTGCAAACGCGCTCTTCGGCACTACACGGTTTACGTACTGGTCCAGTCGTAAATTCATTTACCGGAAGTTCAAGTACTTCTAATAAAAAACTCGCCTCACGAAGCGGGAAACGCGTACAAAAACAGAACCGTGAGCGAAGCGTCAGCGGTGTTCACAAGAAAAGTGATTACAACTCTTTACGCCACGACTCTATGAAGTTGTCGTAGTTGGAATAGCTACCGCCTTCCCAGCGATACATGTCGAGCCGGATCGCTTTTAGACGTTGCGGCGAAGAAACAGGCAGTCGATCGTTGTAAAGACGTCCCCACGTTTCGAGGAGATCGGGTATGCGCGCGCCCGGCGGAAGATTCTCAACTCCACCAGCGCGCTCTCTCAGTTCCGCGTTCTCAGGATGGATTGACGCGAGCTTGAAGCTTTGATTGGCGATAGTCGCATTCACCATGGTCCAGGTGCGGCTGTACAAGGCATTCGTCAATTCGATGGGACGGATGTCGATGGTCTCGCCGGAAACCGTCTCACCGCGCAGGATGCAGTAACTACGGCCGCGTTCGAGATCCCCGCCGGCCATCATCACGTTCCACGCTGTGAATGGATAGAGATTTCGAACGTTCACGAACGCCCAGATCAGTGGCAGGAAGATCGCTGCGGTGAGAATGGCATACTTTACGACCAACCCGCGTGCCGCGCCCGCCGGTCGTTCGGCCGTCTCACTTGGCGCTGAGAAGTTTGTAACTTTGGAAATTATCAAGGATGCGTTCCACGCTGCGAGTGGCGTTGTCCGGCGCGACTTCGTATTTCGACGTGATATCGTCGGCGATTTCGTGGATAGACTTCCCCTGTTCCAGTCCTTTCCAAACGACCATCGCAGTTTCATTCAGTTGAAAATACTTTTTGGTATTCAGATCGACCAGGATCCCCTCGCCGCCATCGAAATCGGTAACGACAACGTGTTTGCCGGGTATGAGATCAGTTGAGTTCATGAATATTCACCGTATTTCTACTTTGTTCCAGGACCCGATAAGGCTTCATGGCCCATCGCTCCGCCATTTCACGCACCAACGCCGATGCGACCTTCTGTTTCGCATCGGTGTCAGGGACGAATTCACGCGTCGCCGAGACCTCTTTCGAATAGATCCGGTTTACGCTTGCGATTCTTTCCAACTCCTCGGCCGACGGGCACGCGTTGAAAAACTCCAAAATGCCGCTGATTGCAGGTAAAGACAGTTGATTGTAATTAAGCAACATGCCGTTGTCGTTAGCAAGAGTGTGGGCGGTGGCAAAGAAGCTGCCGATACTGCGCGCGCAGAGTTCTTCGAGCGACATTTGCGCGACCTGCGCGGGCGTGGTTCCCGTGATGTGCGCGAGTACGCGATGGTCCTCGTCGAGCAGCCATGCGGGCGGATTCGAGATGTTTGAGACGATGGTCTCGATCGGATCGCGGTAAAGAAAGATCCACGGAACGCGCGGCCAGATGCGTTGTATGCGCCGCAGTTGCGAAACGCTGCAACAGGCAAACTTGATGAACAGGCGCTGCTCAGTTTCACTTTCCCGTTGGGCCAGCGTGTTCACAACCGCCCGCAGAAGCACGGAATAGAGCGACTCTTTTACGACATCGTCAGCGTCGGTGATGAAGCGCGCGATCAGTTTGTCGACTGCGCTGGGCTCCGAAAGCACGATCGAATTCGTTAAGGAGCGGCAGGCGTTGGCGAGGAGAGTCGAGCCACAACGTGAGGAGTGAAAGATAAATCCCGCTGGTTCCACACGGCGCAAGCTTTTCTCGAGCCGCAACAGCTCGTCAAACTCTGTGAACCTTTCGACGCATTCGGGATGCTGGGCGCGAACGCGATCGACCGTCTGTTGAAAAAACGGCTCCGTAAAACTGACGTCCGCCAGCTGCATCCACAACAGACCCGGACGCCCTTCGACGACGACGGCATCAACCGGCATCCATCCGCGATCAATGGTTAGCTCGTCCACGGATCGATACCATTTCCGGTTCTGACGCGCGATGCCAGGGCATCTTGCCAAAGCTTTGCAGACAAAACAGACACGGCGAGCCAGTGAAGAGATCGGGTGTGACACCCTGGGCTCGCAAACCCGCCAGCGCATCTTTGCGTTTTTTCAATTGCGCGGAAGCGACTTCCTTTAATTTCGCAAAAGCAGAAGCAAACGATTCGACATTCAAGTCGGCAACGACGTCCGTCTCCTCAGCTGCGCCACGAAACCCCGAAAGATTGCAGCAGAGAGTCAATCGGCCACGATAATCGACGTTCATACTCGTGCCGGCCAAAGGAGAACAAGGCGCACGTTCTTCGTCGATGTTGTAGTAACCGACGTCCACGCCGATGTTCATCTTGAAGATGCGCGCGAGGATCGCGATCTCTTCCTCGACCATGCGCTGCTCGTCAAGGTTCAGTGCCGATGCATCGGCGAGTGATGACGATGTCGGCATCACATGAACGAAGTTCAACGCCGCAGCGCCCATGCGCGCGGCGAAGATCGCGATCTGTTCGAGTTGGTCCACCAGGTCGCGTCTGACCGTCACCTTGATCGCGAACGGCAAGTTTGACATGTAGCAACGCGAGAACGCCCGCACCAGACGATCGAACGATCCGTTGCCGCGCCAGTGGTCGTGCGTCTCTCGCGTGATGCCGTCAAGACTGAATGCGACGTGTGAAACTGACGCGCGATTCGCCGCAAGCGCGGGCCACACGCGTTCGAAGTGCCACCCGTTGGTAACGAAGCTTGAAGTCATGCCGGCGGCGGCGACGGTTTCGAGAGTTGCGGCAAATCCGGGATGAAGCGTTGGTTCGCCGCCGGTGAAGTTGATCTTTGTAACGTTTGCAACGTCGCGAGCTTCGCCGATTACGCGGCGCAGCAGTTCGACGGGAAAGAATTCGGCGCGCGAGCTGTAAAGATTGTCTTCGGCGCGGAAGCAATAGCTGCAATGCAAGTTGCAGATGTTCGCCAGTTCGACACTCAGCCGCTGTGGACCATAGTCGTCGCTGAAAGTGGCATCGGTCTGCATTCACTTTTGCCTTAGCTGGTGATTTAGCAACTCGGCGGCGCGGTTTGGTTGAAGCAAATCGGTGCCCGCAGCGTGATCGAATGCCTTCACCTGGCGCGCCAGTCGCGAAAGAAGTTCGAGATGCGCGCCGGCGACGGTCGTGTCATAAGTGGCCCAGGGACAGGCCCGGATCAATCGCATCATTGTTTCCGCTTGCGTCAACTCGACGAGCCGCGTCTGTTCGGTGCCGCTGATCGACGTAAAAAGTATCCAACGCGGCACAGCTTCGGACGCCCGCTCAGACGAAAAAACACCCGCAGGTTCGAAGACATTTTTAAAACCGAACCGCACCGGAGCGGCAATGTCGCGCATCGCGAAAAAGCTGCGAAACCCGCGTGCTTCGACTGCTCCGCCGTTCACGCTCAACAGTACTTCATCATCCGAAAGATAACGCCATCCTGCGGTTGCCAACTGAACGGTGAGCGTCGATTTTCCGCTACCCGAAGGGCCGACAATAAGCACGCCGGCGCCGCTTTCGGGTTCGACCACGCCCGCGCCATGAAGATCAAACAACCCGAATCGCCGCAGTGCCGCACAAACGGCGAAGGAAGTCACTCGCGCAAATTCCGCATCCGCGATCTGCGGAAGCTGCTGGAACCAAACGTCAACTCGCACCGGTACGTCGTGGCGCAGACGCATCAACGAATTGTCAAATTGCAAATAGTAGGCGTTCGCTTCCGTGTAACAGCGGCCGCCTTCGGCAATGTCAAACTGGTCCAGGTGGGAAGGAATCGTTGGTCCAGGATCGTCGCCGAAAAACTTGATCTCGATTTCGGCTTCACGCGGGGGCGGTGAGATTGGCGTAAGCTGCCATCCGGCGAAGAGTTGTTGGACCAGTTGGGCTAATCGAAGATCGACCGCCTCAATAAATAAAAACCGACCGGCGACCGTATAAGAGCTTCGGGACGCCGGCCGGTCAAAGACCTTGAAAACTTCCATGCAACCGGAAATTCTGTTGTTTTAGTTCGTGGCGCCGCTCGTTGCAGCTTGAAAGAATGTAGTTGCTTCCAGAACGTCTACAGGGACGGAAATCGCTGGTTCGACAAAGGGTTTCTTGCGGTCACTCAATTCACTGCTGATGCCTTCAGTCTGAAGCCCTGCATTCTCTTCGTTCATAATCTCGTTTTGCTTAGCCAAGGTTTCGCCGCCTCCTCGAGTCAGTTGTTTGTTAACTATATGTTTTTGCTAGACCACGTGGCAACCAAAATTTCGGATCACGTGTTCCGGTAGGGGTAGTCACACCAAATTTAACGACCCTCCTGGACCGTTCCCGCCGGCCGAGCTAAAACCAGCCGGAGGGCCCGTCTTTCGGATCGCGTCACGTCAGCTCTGACGAACAGTGTGATATTCGGCGAGAGCTGTCGAACCGCATCCTCCACGGAGAGTTTTGAGATTTCGGCATCGACCACATCCGTCTTGTCGTCCTGTATGTCGACGGGAATACCGATGGTTTCGCCAATCTTGAGCAGGACCAGGGGGAGCGGTTGCTTTTTGGCCTTGACGCTCAGTTGGTAGTTCAGGTAGGTCACGCGGAGCGGTTCTTCCTCGTCCTTCTTTTTCTCGTCCGGCTCCGGTTCAACTCCATCTTCGGTATTGCCTTCGATCAACATGGACTGTGTCGAACCGCTGATGACGGCGGACACGGGGGGCTCACCTTGATTCAGATCGTAAAGAAAAATTCCCAGCACGCGCGGTGGTGTCTGTCCGCTACTATCGATCTCGTAATCGACGTAGACGGTTGGGGAGAGTAACTGAAGTGCAGGTTCAAGCGTCAGTTCGCTGAACTCGATCGTTAGCGGTTCCTTCTGTCGCTCTATTCCGACAAACACCGGCACCTTCAAACGTTTCGACAGGTCCTGGGCCACTTCCGAAATGTTTGCCTTTTCGGCTTTCAGCGAGATGTTCAGTATCGGTCGCGTTTTAACGGTCAGCGTGTACGGGGGCTTGACGGCTGGTTTCGCCGCCTGTGCTTTCGTGTCTTTCTCGGCTGGTTTCTTGTCAGGTCCAGGTTGCTGCGAAAGGGCGCTCGTGATGCACACGAGTAAGGCCAAAACAGCGGTCGTACTTCGAATAAGTTGTGATGAAAGCAAACCTGACCTCATTACGAACGTCGTGGAAAACTAGCACGTGCAAAAAAAATCGTCAAATTTCCGATTCAACAATCTTTTTTATCAGTGATCGCGAAAAAGTAAGCGAAATGGACGTACGAGATAGTAGGCGAAGCTCAACCGGGGCGGCAGTGAGTGGCTGCCAACGTCGCCGTCGGTGGGACGTAACATGTGGACCAGGTAACGAGTTCGTGCGCCAAAACTCTTTCGCACGCTCAGATTGTATTTGAAGATTTCACCGGACGTCGCGGGGACGTGCTCAGCGCCGTTGAACAGATGCTCGACGATGCTGTCAGCGAGTGGTCCGAGACGTTTGTCGGCTTCGCAGCGGCGTTTAACTTCCAGCGGTACAGGCGCTTGCAGAAGTATTTCCGCCAGGTGAAGGCCGAGTAAAAACATTCGCTCGTTGTCCGCTTTTGCCGCGCGGTCCAGGAGCGCGGTCCAGTTCACTTCGCGGCGCGAAATCAACTCTGCGACGTCGCAGATCCAGCCAAGTCGTTCCCACAGGTGGCGCGAGCCATGGACGCATAATGAAAACAGCAGATCGTCCGTTGAAAGTGTTTTGATCTGCGTGCCGTTAAGTTCAAAAGGAACAAGGTGTTGCCAGAGCGTGTCCGTTTGAACAGTTGACGCGAACAGGTGTGGCGCGACTTCCCAGTGCAGCTCGACGATCAGGCGACGATTGTCTTTGACGAACTGAAGATTGTGTTGTGTGCGAAGTAAAAGCTTCTGTTGTTCGTGGGTCAGCGGTTTTGAAAGTGTGTAGCCATCGGTAAGGAGGAGATCGCGCGCACGGGCGACGTCCTCTTTTTTGACGATCACGTCGAGGTCCACGAAGCATCGGAGCGCGAGGTGGTCATACGCTAGCAGCGAAAGGACCGGACCCTTGTACGGGATCGCTTCGATACCCTTGGTCGCAAACAATTCGATCAACCGGCATAGCTCAGCAGTCAGTAAGACGTTGCGCGCCGAATTTTCCTGGTGATACTGCTTGAACGTCTTGAGCTGTTCGGAGGGGACGAGATTTTTTAGTTGACGATAGACCAGCGGGACTACGGCGTGACGACGAGCCAGTTGGAAGAAATAATTCCAATCAATTTGTGTTTCATCGACAACCGAGCGAATGCGTTGCGCAATGTGCGGCGCGATCTGTGTTCGCGCACAACACAACAGCAACTCATTGATCGCACCACTACTCATTAACTTTCAGAACTGCCAGGAACGCCTCCTGCGGAATCTCCACGCGCCCGACCTTCTTCATTCGCTTTTTGCCTTCCTTCTGTTTTTCGAGCAGCTTTCTTTTGCGCGTGATGTCGCCGCCGTAGCATTTCGCAATGACGTTTTTCCCAAGCGCCTTCACAGTTTCGCGCGCGATCACTTTGTTTCCGATCGCCGCCTGTATCGGCACTTCAAACAGTTGCCGCGGAATCAACTGCTTCATCTTCTCCGCCAGCGCGCGCCCCTTCGCCTGCGCAGTGCTGCGATGAAGAATCAACGACAGCGCGTCCACCGGCTCGCCCGCAACCAGCACATCCAACTTAACCAGATCGCTTTCCCAGTAACCTGCGAGGTTGTAATCGAGCGACGCATAGCCGCGCGAAACGGATTTCAACCGATCGTAGAAGTCGAGCACGATCTCGTTCAGCGGCAATTCGTAGGTCAACATCACACGATTCGAAGTGATGTACTCAAAGCCCTTCTGCATGCCGCGTTTCTCTTCGAGCAGCGGCAGTATGCCACCAAGGTGTTCGTCGGGTGTCAGTATGACCGCGCGAATCACGGGCTCTTCGATTTTCGCGATGCGGCCGGGATCGGGCATCTTTGCGGGCGAGTCGATCTCCTGGATTTCACCGTCCGTCGTCGTCACGACATAGCGCACGCCGGGCGCGGTCGTGATCAGATCAAGGTCAAACTCACGTTCCAAACGTTCCTGCACGATCTCCATGTGCAGCAGGCCGAGAAACCCGCAGCGGAAACCAAAACCCAGCGCTGTCGAAGACTCCGGTTCGTAAAAGAACGACGCGTCATTCAAACGCAACTTGTCCAGCGCGTCGCGTAACTCTTCATACTGATTGGTATCAACCGGATACAATCCGGCAAACACCATCGGTTTGATCTCCTGATAACCCGGAAACGGCTGTTGCGTGGGTCGTGCTGCTTCCGTGATCGTGTCGCCGATCTGCACGTCGGCGACTGCTTTGATCGACGCAGTTAAAAACCCGACCTCGCCGACTCCCAATTCTGAAATCGGCGTCGGCGTCGGACGATTAACGCCGAGCGTCTCGACCTGGTAGTCGCGACTGACGTTGACGAAGCGGATCTTCATTCCCGTTCGAATCGCGCCGTCGATCACCCTGAACAAAACGATCACACCGCGATACGAGTCGTACCAGGAATCGAAGATCAGTGCTTTCAGCGGTGCTTTCGGATCGCCTTTCGGCGCCGGGATGTCGCGTACGATCGCTTCGAGCACTTCGTCAACGCCTTCACCGGTTTTGGCGCTGGTGAAGATCGCGTTGTGTGTTTCGAGGCCGATGAAGTGTTCGATCTGTTCGACCGCCTTTTCCGGTTCGGCCCCGGGGAGATCGATCTTGTTGATTACCGGAATCAGCTCGAGATTGTTGTCGATGGCCAGGTACGTGTTGGCGAGCGTTTGTGCTTCGACACCCTGTGAGGCATCGACGATCAGCAAGGCGCCTTCGCACGCCGACAGCGAACGCGAGACTTCGTAAGAGAAGTCGACGTGGCCGGGCGTGTCGATCAGGTTCAAAACGTACGACTGACCGTCGCGGGCTTTGTAATCGAGTCTGACGGCATGGGCCTTGATCGTGATGCCGCGTTCACGTTCGAGGTCCATGTTGTCGAGCACCTGGGCTTCCATCTCGCGCTCGGACAGCGCGCCGGTCAACTCGAGCAGGCGGTCGGCGAGCGTCGACTTGCCGTGATCGATATGCGCGATGATCGAGAAATTGCGAATGCGAGATGGATCCATAACAGAAACACAGATTCCGCTGAAAGCTCGGATGATTCTAAATGAGTCACGGCGAAACTCTTAATCGAGATGCTCGTCGACGTAAGCGCGCCCCTTTTCCGGTGTGTTCATCGATGCAACCCACTGGTAGTTTCGCAGGCTCCACGGGCCGTGCGCATCAATGAAGTCCGCGTACTTCGCGCCGGGCGTGTAATCTTCGTCTACGATTCCGATTTTCACCCAGACGCGTCGCTGCAACTCCAGATCGCCGGTCATCGCCGCTGCCTGGAAGAGCTTGTGCTTGTCGTCGTCAGACATCGAGTCGTCGGCGGTCGACGAAGACGAGTCTGACGATGACGATGTATTCGTCGAATCGTCGTCGGAATTCTCGTTGCTGTTCTCGTTACTGTTCAGGTTGATATTGCGGTTCGAGTTGTAATTGTAATTGGCGTACCAATCGCTATCTGTCGCTCGTCGATAGGCGAAGAAGTAAATCAAACCTGCCGCCACTACGACGACGATCAATCCCAAACATCCGGCGCCACCGCAACCGAGTGCGATCTTCTGATTACGAGTCATTGTTTTTGGTCTCTTTTCAGATGGACTGAAACGAACGATTTAGAACTGAGATACGAATCTGCATCACCGGGTTTTCATCCAGGCGACGCATTCCTCCAACTGCCGCCGCATTGTCGCCGCGTCAGTGTGATGAATTTCGCCGTGACCTGGCAATACCCATTCAAAATCGTAGTGCAGAAGTTTTTCCATGGAACGGATCTGTTCCGGCCACGAGTACCACGCGACACTGCGAAAAGCAGTTAAGGCATTGCGTTTTGACGAGCCCGCCAGGTGATCGCCCGTGAACAGGAATTTGTTTCGATAAAGGAAGACCATGTGCCCGCGAGTATGACCCGGCGTTGGAATAGCCAGGAGATCGCGGCCGAGTTGGACCGGCTCGACGCCGCTCACGATGCGTTCGACGTTGTGGCGCGCAGCGCCGTCGGCCGCGTGCATGATACGTTCGCAGCCGAACCGGTTGTGAAACAGTTCGTGGTCCGCAACGTCGTCTTTATGCGTCAGCAGCATTTGACGGACGCCGCCCAAGGCGTCCAATCGTTTGATCAATTGCGTGGCGAACCGTGGCGAGTCGATCAGGACGTTGCCGCCTTCATCGGACGGTCGTGTGATGAGGTAGCTCCACGCGCCGAAACTGTCTTCGGCCGTGAAGCCGCAAAAGTAAACGTTGTCCGCGAGATGAAACGGGAAGGCGTCGATGCCGATATGCGGATCGTGTTTCTCGGTCGAACCGATCGATCCGGTCGGGCAAGCCACAAGCGCCATCATCGCCTGGCGTGTTTCGTCGTTGGTCTCCGGTTGATGATAGACGCTGCACTGATCGCCGTGGTCGCGAAAGATGTCGGGCGCGAGTTGACTACAGGTGTCGCAGTCGATGCAGGTGGAATCTACAAAGAAATCGCCTGGTACATTCTCCGGTAAACGCTGTTGCAGGCTTGCCATGTTGTTAAAGGCACAAATCGCACAGACGCGGCTCAAATGTCAAATTCGTTGATCAAACGGTGCAGGTAAGACCGGCTGATGCCGAGTTTTTTGGCGGCGGCGACTTTGTTCCCTTCTGATTGGAGTGCGTTGACGATCATCCGCCGCTTCAGGACTTCGACAGCGCCTTCGAGCGTCGATTCGTCTCCGGCTTTGGCGCCGGGAAGCACGCGCAACATTTTTTCGGGGACGAATTCGAGGCCGAGCGTGGGGTTGCTGCTGAGCACGACGAGTCGTTCGATCAGGTTCTCGAGTTCGCGAACGTTGCCGGGCCATTCGTATTCCTGCAAGACCTCGATCAACGCCGGTTCAAGTTCGGGTGTGGGCTGACCATATTTCGCAGCAGACGCGGCGGCGAAGTGCGCAGCCAATAGCGGAATGTCGTCCTGGCGTTGGCGTAACGGCGGTAACGTCAATGGCACGACGTTGAGCCGGAAGAAAAGATCCTGGCGAAAACGCCCTGCGGCGACCTCCTTTTCGAGATCGCGATTACTCGCCGCAATCAACCTGATGTCGACGGTCAACGTCTTGGTCCCGCCGACGCGCTCGAACTCACGTTCCTGCAAGACCCGCAGCAGTTTCACCTGAACCTGCGCGCTGAGATCGCCAATCTCGTCGAGAAAAAGTGTGCCGCCGTTTGCCAGCTCGAAACGGCCTTTGCGACTTTGCGTCGCCGAGGTAAACGCACCTTTCTCGTGACCAAACAACTCCGATTCGATCAGCGTCTCGGGCAGCGCCGCACAACTCACGGCGACAAACGGTCCCGTCGCGCGCGGACTCTCCTGATGAATCGCGCGTGCCAGCATCTCTTTGCCGGTGCCGTTTTCGCCGCACAACAACACCGTCGCGCTGGTCGCGGCAGCAGATCGCGCTTGCTTCAGCACGCGCTCCAACGCCTGACTGCCGCCGAGCAAATGCGCGAATCCCGGCGGACGCGACAACTCTTCGCGCAATCGACGGTTCTCGATCTCGAGCTGCCTCATCCGCGTTGCCTGGCTGACGATGTGCAACAGTTCACCCGGATCGAGTGGCTTTTCGAAGAAGCCATAGGCGCCGCGCCTCACAGCTTCGAGAGCGGCGCGTTTGGAGTCGCTGCCGGTGATCACGACCACTTGCAACGGCGGATCCTGTGCGCGAGCCACATCGATCAGCGCGAGTCCCTCGCCAATGTCGTCGACGTGTGGCGGCAGGTGCAGGTCGCTTACGACGACCTGGATCTCCTCATCGTTAATCAGCGCGCACGCTTCGTCGCGCGATGAGGCCTGAAGGACGTGATAGTCAGAAGCGAGGGCCCAGTACAGTCCGCTGCGAACAGCGTCGTCGTCGTCGACAACGAGCACGGTACCCTTCGGCTCTGATTGAATGTTCATTTCCTTGACTTAAACGAAATCGGTGAACGAAGAATATTTCCGAACCCCAGTAGAGCCACGGATAAACGAATCGGCTTTCCACACACAGTAATGCGCCAAACCTACGCACGCTTGGCGACCCTGGGCAGGTACTACAAGAGGAACGAGCGTAACGGGCTTGAAGAAGGAATTGCCGCACCCTCCTGGTTACGCCTGTCTTTGTGTGGCCGATGGTAGCACGACGCGAAATGTGGTTCCAGCGCCTTCGACCGAATGCACATCGATCGTGCCGCCGCTCGCGCGCACAACCTCGCGACACGTGTACAAACCGAGTCCGATTCCATTTTTCTTGGTGGTCGCGAACGGACGAAAGAGGCGGGTATCGATGAAGATGCGGCTCATACCGGGGCCGGTATCGGTTATTGAGAATGTGGGCGCGCCGCTGGTGGTGTAGCCGGCTTCGATCGTGAGAGTTCCGCCGGGTTCCACCATGGCTTCGAGCGCGTTGAGTACGAGGTTTTCGGCTACTTCTTCGATGCGCGCCGAGTCGGCAAGTGCGAAGACGTTTTCCGGCAGTCGCAAAACGATGCTGTGTTTCGTTCGCAGCGGTTCGGCGGTCATTGCGGTAACGCGTTTCAAAATGGGAACGAGGTCAATGTTTGTTGGACGTTTGTGTTCGCCGCTCAAACTCGTCAACGGCCGGCTCAAACGCGCGACGATGGCTTTCAGTTTGTCGGTCGCGTTTGCCAGTCCCTTCATCGCGTCGGTGCGAAACTGCGGGTTATCGAAGTGACGTTCCATGTTGCCCACGGTCAGCGACAACGCTTCGATCGCGTTCTTCAGATCGTGTGTGAGCATGGCTGAGAGTCTGACGAAGGATTCAAACTGTCGGGACTCAGCTTCGCGTGCGACCTGTGCGCGTAAACGTTCGGTGACGACGTTGATGTTGTCGGCGATGGCGCGGGCGTCGTCGCTCGACTTCAACATGATGCGGCGATCGAGTTCACCCTGCGCGATGGCTGACAGATCTTCGGTGACGCGTTCTATTCCTTGCGAGCGTTGTTGCACGTGACGATTGAGCACAAAAGCGGCGAGGAGAGCCGTGAGTACTGCCAGAACGAAACCCACGCCGCCCCAGAAACGTGTGCTCGAAAGCAGACTTGAACGATTGCGAGCGACGGCAACTGAAACGTCGAGGCGTGGGATTGGCGCATAGGCGGCGAGGTAGCTCGCGCCGGATGTTGAGCGAAACTCACGCAGGCCGTTTTCGTGGGCCGTCATTGCGGTCGCGATCGAGTCGAAGCCGGGCAGTGCTTCGTTTGCTGAGCGCAGTTTGAGCCAGCGATCGGAGTGATAGACCACTTTCGCCGACCGATCGAGAACCACGATCAGCGAGTTTTCAGTGTTGCCGGTGCTGGCCCGCGCTTCGAGTCCGCGCGACGCGGTGGAAAGGATCGATTCGAGATCGAGTACGCCGACCAGCGCACCGTCGTTTCCATTACCGCTTTCGCTGTGAATCGGCACCGTGTATTCGAGAGATGCAGCGGCTGACGGAAGCGTGCCGGTCCGGTCGAGTAAGACATTACCTTTCGCGGTCCAGATTCTATCGTCGGGTTGCGGGATGTTGACGGGAGCGGAGTTGCTCCTGGTCCAGTTTTCCCACTGTGTGTTGGGCGTCCCGAACCAGAGTGGTTGGCGGTCGCGATTAAACAGTGCGAGGCTTTGAAAGTGCGAGCGCAGCTCGAGCACGGATTTGAGACTCGCGCTGGCGCTCTGGCGTTGAGAGGGATCGACGAGTGCTTGTTGTATGTCTCGTCTGAGTGCGAGACGCAGAATCGCGCTCTCCTGGTCGCTGATGACCTGATCGACGCCCGCCGTGAATGAATTCAAATCCTCCTGAACGATCGAGCCGACGGTGGCATCGACCGCGCGAAAGCCATTCCAGCAATTGAGGCCGGCGAGCAGCAGCAGCGGCGCCGCGCACAGCGCGAAGTAGGTGAGAAATGGCTTGCGTCGGAGGATCATGGTAGTTCGTTAAAATCCGCGGTCAAACTCGACGACGGCCGAATTCCGCGAGTAGCGCCGCAAGCGTGTCGATGATCTGATCGTGAGACGCGCCGTTGGTCGCCACCAGCCCGTTGCGATTCTGAACGTCAGGCACGTTGTAGTTCAGCGGCTCGCCAAACAGGTCAGTCATCCGGCCACCTGCTTCAGTCAGGATCAACTGTGGTGCGCAAGTGTCCCATTGTTTCGTTCGCGGCGAAAGATGGATGTAAACGTCACACTGCTGCTCGATTAACAACCCGACCTTTATGCCGACCGATCCACGTTGCACTTCCTCGCGAAAACCAAACCGCTGCACGACCTTGTTCATGCGCGAACTGCGATGCGATCTGCTCGCCGCCAAACGCATTTTCGCGACGTCTCTTTTGTCTGAAACTCGCGCTCTTTCCGGTTCGACCTGCCGCCGTTCGATCCACGTTCCTTCACCGCGAACAGCGTGGTAAAGGACGCCGGTCGAGGGTTGGTAAACAACGGCGACAACCGGTTCGCCCTCTTCGGCCAATCCGATCTGCACTGCGAAATCGCCGTTACCAGCTATGAATCCGTTCGTTCCGTCGAGCGGATCGACCATCCACACGCGCGATTTGTCGAGACGGCGCGAAGTGTCAATTGACTCTTCCGCCAGAATTCCGTCCCCCGGAAACTCGCGCTGCAAACCCGTTACGATCAACTCGTTCGCGATGCGATCGGCTTGCGTGACCGGTTCGGCGTCGTCGTCGAGGTTCTTCTGTTCGATATCCAGCGGACCTTGGTACTCTGCCAGAATTGCAGCGCCGGCAGAACGTGCAAGATCTATCGCGACGCGAAGTTCGTGCTTAAGTTGAGACATCAGTGTTCCGGTTTGGTGTCCCTGGTTTCCTGGCGAGCAGCGTCACGGATCGTCTCGATAGTCAGTTCTATATCAGACCTGGTGGTGCGAAAGTTAGTGATGCAGGCGCGCAGTGCGAAATGACCGTTGACAGTCGCGTTCGACAGGTACGCGCGGCCGCCGGTTTGTACGCGACTCATGATGCGCTCGTTTAGTTGGTCCAGCCTTGCATCCGACGTTTTCCATCCTGCGGGCACGTAGCGGAAACAGCAGATGCTCAGCTCGACAGGAGCGAGCAGTTCGAAATCTTCGGCGCCAAACACCAACTCGCCCATGTAAGCCGCGAGCGATATGTCGTTGGTGACAGCATCCGCGATCCGGCGCGCGCCGTAATAGCTGAGTGTCAACCAGACTTTCAACGCGCGAAATCGCCGCGACAGCTCCACGCCGTAATCCCAGTAGGCGAAAGCTTCGTCGTTGCTGTGCCCGTGAACTTTGATGTAATCGGCGTCTTCAGTGCTGAAGGTGGCCCTGACCGGATTTGCATCTTTGAACAATAGACACCCGGAATCGACCGGAACGTAGAGCCACTTGTGCGGATCGAGTGAAACCGAGTCCGCGAGTGCCAGGCCGCGGAAGAGGTGTTTCTTGCGTTTGTCGAGTACGCCCGGTGCGCCGTACGCGCCATCGACGTGGAACCACAAATCGAACTCTTCGGCAATCAATCCGATATCCTCGAGCGGATCGACAACTCCGGTGTTGACGGTTCCGGCACTGGCGACGACGCAACACGGCCGAAGCCCTTCGCGAAGATCGTTTTCGATCTGTTGGCGCAACGAGTCGACGCGCATTCGTTGCCGATCGTCGCAGGCGACGACGTGTACCTGATCGCGGCCGAGACCGAGGATGTCTGCCGCCTTCGCGATCGACATGTGCACTTCTTCGGACGCGTAAACAATCAGCGGCGGTCCGGAATTCCAGAGTCCTTTTCGCGCGGCTTCACTTCCTAATTTGCGCCGCATCGCGACGAGCAGCGCGATCAGGTTGGCCATCGAACCACCACTCGTCAGCAGGCCTTTTGCATCGCGATCGTAGTCGATCAACGACCCGAGCCAGCGCACGACCAGTTGTTCGAGCTCCGTTCCCGCGGGACCGGAACGCCAGCAGGTGATGTTTGCGTTCAACGCGCTTGCGATGAGATCCGCGTACGCGCCGATGGGTGTGGACGGCGATGCGACGTAGCCGAAGAAGCGCGGATGGCCGTTATGCCGGCTGAGATCGAAGATCGTGCGGCATTCGTCGAGCAGTCGATCGAGCGGAACGCCTTCAGCCGGCAAATCGAGATCGAGCGCTGCTGTCGTCTTGCCCGCATGATTCTCGGCGCGGACTGGTCGTTCAGAGATCGTATTGAAGTAGTCGGCGACGAGTTGTGTAGCCTGCGTGGTGATGTCGTCGAGTGCCCTCTCGTCAATGTCGAGAGACGATTGGGTTCTCAGTTCGGTTTTGTATGCTTCGCTCACCGGATCACAAGTTACCAGAAACACGTATTAAACAATAAAGATCGTGCTAACATTCGTGCCCAACATGCCCTTATCGAATCACGCCACATCCGAAGGCACGGCCCGTTACGCGGAGCGCTTCGCCGATCGCGGCGCGCACCAACATTTTCGCCGGCAACAGGGGTTGACGCTTTCGTCGATCGGCATCGGCACATATCTCGGGAACGCCGACGACGCCACGGATCTTGGCTACGCAGACGCCGTAACACGCGCGGTCAGAAATGGCGTCAACGTGATCGATACGGCCGCAAATTATCGTTTTCAACGCAGCGAACGATCCATCGGTCGCGCCCTGAAAACGCTTACAAACGAAGGATTTTCTCGTGAAGAGCTGGTGATCTGCACGAAAGGCGGTTACTTGCCTTTCGACGGTGCACCGCCGCGAAACATGCGGCAGTATGTCGAAGAGACTTTCGTCAAACCCGGCATCGTGTCATTCGACGACATCGTCGGCAGTCATTGCATGACGCCGGCGTATTTGCAGAACCAGTTGGACCAGTCGTTGCGAAACATGGATCTCGATAGCGTGGACGTTTATTACGTCCACAATCCGGAGTCGCAGTTGGACCACGTTTCGCAAGCACAGTTTTACCATCGTCTGCGGCTCGCGTTCGAACGGCTCGAACAGAACCGTAAGCTCGGGAAGTTGCAGTTTTACGGGGTTGCGACGTGGAACGGTTTTCGTGAGCAAATGGACTCGGGAAGGCACCATTCGCTGGTGCGGATGATCGAGATCGCACATGAAGCTGGTGGTGAGTCTCACGGTTTTCGTTTTATTCAGTTACCCGTGAACCTGGCGATGCCTGAAGCGATCTCTTTATTAAATGAGACAATCGACGGCGAACCGGTGACAGTTGTCGAAGCCGCGGCGCGATTAGGTGTGACTGTGATTGCGAGCGGTTCGATGTTGCAGGGCCGGCTGGCACTGAATGCGCTGACGGCGATTCAGTTTGTGCGCTCGGCTCCCGGTGTAACGACTGCGTTGGTCGGCATGAGTCGTGTCGAACACGTCGATCACAATCTGCAATTGATCGAGGTAAACATGGATGAGCGACCGGCGTTATAAATCGTTTTCGGAGTTCTGGCCGTTCTACGTTGCCGAGCACAGCAAAGCGGGAACGCGTTGGCTTCACCTTCTCGGTACGACGGCGGGGCTGCTTACGGTCGTTTACTTCATAGCGTCGGGAAGGTGGTGGTTGTTTCCGCTCGGGTTCATTCCCGGTTACGGGTGCGCTTGGTTCGCCCACTTTGTAATTGAGAGAAATAAACCCGCCACGTTCGAGTACCCGCTTTGGTCGTTTTTCGCCGACTACAAGATGATTGGTCTGATGCTGACGGGCCGCATGGGCGACCAACTTGGGCCACAAAGAGGCACAAAAGGCACAAGAGAGCGTTTGAACAATGAGTAAGTTTTTGTGCCTCTTGCGCCTCTTCGTGGCTAAAATCTCTTGCGCCTCTTTGTGGCTAAGACTTCGTGGCTATGCGCGGTAACGTTCCCATTCCCGAAATTCCCCACGGCGAAGACGTGTGGTTGATGGTACTCATCACGTCGGTTCGCGAACGACGGACGCAGCAGGGCCGCTTGTTTTGCGACGCGACCGCACGCAACGCCACCGGAACGATCGCGCTCAAGATCTGGGGCGAGATTCTCGAAGCACAGAAAGAAATAAAGCCCGGCCTCTGGGGCATCACCGGCAAACTCGAAACGTTTCAAGACCGCCCGCAGTTCGTCGTCGCCGAGTATCGTCCGATCACCATCGAACAATACCGCGAACACCAAAACGCCGAGCCGCGCCTGCCGCGCGCTTACACGCTCGACATCGAGACGCTCACGCTGCCGAGCTTTCGCGAACGCGTTGGCTCGCTGCTCGAACGGCAGATGCGCCTCGGCAACATGCGTCTGGAACAGCAACAACGCTACCTCGAAGACATCGCCGCCGAAGAAGAGCGTTGCTATGAGTTGGGGTCGCTGAGTGCGACGTCGGGACGCGTGCTTTCGATCGCGTTGCACGTCGGATCGATTCCGGGGTTGGAGTTTCCCGGTCTTGCCCCGGAGCCGAGCGAGCGCGTATTTGGTATCGACCACGAAGGGTACGAGCAGAGCGAGAATCAGGCGCTGCACGACTTCGTTCAGTTCATGAAAGATTTTGACGCGGACTGCGACGAGCTCGTGGGGCACAACATCATCGGCTTCGATCTTCCGTTCATCTTTCAAAGATGTTTGGTGCACGGCATCAGCGCGCGACCGTTTGTAAACCTGGGTGAATACAACGTGCGCGGCGTGTTCGACACGATGCACCGGTGGTGGTTGGGCGCACGCCGTCATGTCAGCCTCGACGACATCGCGTGGGCGCTCGGGATCGAGTCGAGCAAGACTGATGAGGTTGAAGGCAGCAAAGTTTTTGAGCTTTACCAGGCAGGAAAACTCAATCTGATCCGCGAATACAATCTCAACGACGTCCGCCTCACGCGCAAGGTGTATGAACGGATGGTCGCGAGCTTCGGCAGGCAGTGATCTAAAAACACGGATTTGATCGATGAGGTGATAGAATCGCGCGCATGGAGTTTCTGTTTCCGTTGTCGATGCTGGGCGTGGGCCTTGTCATCGGCGCCGTCTCCCTCTGGTTCATCACTCGCTCCAAACTTAAATACGAATTCGAGCGCGGCAGGGCAGCGGCAACCACCGAACACGCGACGCTCGTTGAACGAATCTCCGGAAAAGAAGATCAAGTACGCCAACTTCGCGAAGCTCTCGAGCGCGAAGCGGCCCGCACCGAGGAACTACGAAACGAAAACTCCCTTACCGCGTCTCAACTCTCCGCACTGCAAACACGTCTCGAAGACGAGCGACGCATAAACCAGGAAAAACTCGCGCTGCTCACCACCGCGGAAGAAAAACTCGCAGACGCCTTCAAAGCGCTCTCGGCGGATGCGCTCCGCAACAACAACCAATCGTTTATCGATCTCGCGCGCCAGAACCTGGAAAAGTTTCAGGAGACGGCGCGAGGCGATCTCGAACGACGCCAATCTGCGATCGACGAGTTAGTCAAACCGCTGAAGGAGTCGCTGGAAAAGGTCGACGACAAGATAGTCGAACTGGAAAAGACGCGCGCCACCGCCTACGGCGAGTTGCGGGAACAACTGAAAACGCTGGCTACTTCGCAATCACAACTTCAGTCGGAAACGGGAAACCTGGTGAAGGCGTTGCGCGTGCCGCATGTGCGCGGCCGCTGGGGCGAGATTCAGTTGCGGCGCGTCGTGGAAATGGCGGGAATGATTCGCTATTGCGACTTCACCGAGCAAACGACCGTGAATGGCGAGGACGGCCGTTTGCGTCCCGACATGATCGTGCATTTGCCTGGAAACCGCACGATAGTCGTCGATGCGAAGGTGCCGTTCGATGCGTTTTACGAGTCGATCTCGACGCCCGACGACGAAGTGCGTTTGGCGAAGTTGAAGGACCACGCGCGGCTGGTCAGGACGCACATCGCGACGCTCAGTCGCAAGTCGTACCAGGAAGCGGTGCAGCCGACGCCGGAGTTTGTATTGCTGTTTCTACCCGGTGAGACGTTCTACAGCGCCGCACTCGAGAACGATCCGAAGTTGATTGAAGACGGCGTTAGTCAAAACGTCATCATCGCGACGCCGACGACGTTGATTGCATTGCTGAAAGCAATCTCTTACGGTTGGCGTCAGGAACAGATGGCGGAAAATGCGCACGAGGTCAGTGCGCTCGCGCGCAAGCTTTACGATCGGCTGCGCACGTTTACGAAGCACTACGACACGATCGGCCGCAACCTCGATCGCGCCCTGGACGCTTACAACCAGGGCGTGCGTTCGCTTGAAGCGCGCGTGCTGGTCACCGCGCGACGATTCAAGGAGCGCGGTGCGCTGGCGGGCGAGGAGATCAAAGCAGTGGAGCCGATCGACAAAACAACCCGACCACTCAGTCTCGACGAAGGTGGACTCTTCCCTGATATTTAGTTCCGTATGGTCTCGTCGTATGTGTGCCGCTTGATATGCGTTTCCCGCTTGCGGAACTCCGGTAAAAAAGGATTTTTTGAATATTCCGATGTGTGTTTCTCACTTGCGCAACGCCGGTGAAACAGTGAATCTTTGATGTAAACCAGTGCATAACGTCTGGAACGAAATCTGGCTAAGTCCTCTCCTCGGCAACAGTCGAACGCAACTCATCGAGCGTTGCGGGGATCTTGTGGTCGCGGACCAGAGCGCCAGCTTCATCTATCTCGCCGCCTCGCATCCCCTGCTCGAAGTCGTAACCCAGAACATTCTCGATCGCAGCAGGCGAAGCGGCGTTTGGGGCGAGTTGCCGGTTTATCTGTTTCGTGGTTTCGCGCAACGACTCATCTCGTCGGCAGTCGACGACCTGGGCCGCAGCATGCCACCGCGCATCCCAATCGATCGCGACGAGTTGCCGTTGAAGCGCAGTCTGGTTTCGCAGATTCTGATGCGCCTGCTGGCCCAGGGAAAGTTGCAGGCAATGGCGCCGTTGGCGACGCGCGAAGGATGCGTAAATTCAGTCACGACGCTGTTAGGTGAACTCCAACGCGCAGCACGAACACCGGCTGAACTCGCGGAGATTGTCGCTGCGCGCGCGCTCGATCTCGACTTACAAACGTCCACCCAGAGAATCTCCACACAAGTCGACTTCGACAAAGAGATAAGCCTTATTTATTCGGTCTACACAGATCTACTGAATAAGCATCAGCTCACCGAAGAAGATTCGGATCAACTGCGAGCGCTGTCTGTCCTGCGCGGTGAACTCGACGGACAGCACGTGCAGATCCCGTGGCTCGACAACGTGCGGTTGCTGATCATCGACGGGTTTTTCGATTTCACCCCGGTGCAGGGCGAGATCCTGCGCCATCTCATTCCACGCATTCCGCAAACAATCGTCAGTCTGAACCACGACGATCGCAATCCGGAGATCTTTGTTCCGTTTGAGGAGACGATTGGTCAACTCCAAAGCATTGCGAAGTTTGAGATCAGGCAGGCGACGGAGTATTTGCCGACGAACGGCGTGCTTTCAGGTTTGCGAGAGAACCTCTTCAACTCGTTGATCTCCGGCGAACCTGTCGCCGAGCGCTTGCACGAGATTCGTTATCTCGAATGCGGCGATCGGGACATCGAGATCCGCACCATCGCGCGTGAAGTCAAACGTCTGGTCCTGACCGAGCAGTACGACCTTGCCGACATCGCGCTCGTGGTGCGCGAGCGCGCTGCTTACGCGAACACGATCGCGCGCGTACTGCGCGAAGAGTCGGTGCCGTGCAATCTCGAACTGCGCATCGATTCCGGCGACGTTCCCGCGAATCGTGCCGCGCTCAAGCTGATCGCGTTGCTCGAAGGAATCGCTGCTGAAGATCCGGCTGCGACGCGCATCTCGGAACTCGCCGATCTGATCAAGTCGGAATACTTCCGGCTCGAAGATGCAGAGTTGCAAGCGTTGAACGAACGTTTCGACGCGGAGCACATGAACCTGCTGCGGGCGGACGTGCCTGCGCTTACGAGTGAAGGTATCGGTCGTTTTAAGAATCGCCACCGCATCGGCATGTGGGATGCGGACGCGCTCGAGAATGCGTTTGCTTACGTGGGCGGCGAGTTACAGGTCACGGCCTGGCTCGCGCGCGCGGAAAAGTTGATCACCAACCTGCCGCAAGCCGAAGCAACAAAAGAACTTCTCAACCTCGACGCGGGCGCACAGGACCGCGATCGCGACATCGCCGACAACGTCGAGAACGCCGAAACTGCGAAGCTTGACGAGAAAGGCGTCGAGAAGAAGCGACGTCCCTCGCGCGACATCCATCCGGCGGCGCTAGCGTGGACATCGCTGGTCATTCACCGGTTCGCGGAACTGACGCAAGCCGTTCCGCGCGTTGGAAAGCCGGCGGAGTTGCGCGTGGAATTGATGCGACTGTTGGGCCGGTTCGGGTTCCGCGAGCAGATCGTCGAGCCGACGCGAACGGCTAATGACGATCGCGAACTGCCGCAGGTGATGCTCAATCTGAATGCGCTGGAGTCCATCCGGCGCGGCCTCGTCGCCGCTGTTAAGAGTATTGAAATCACTTCGGTGGAATCCGCGGTTGACACAGTTAAACTATCAATATTCCTTCAGGAAGTACGCCGCTGTCTGAACTCGCAATCCCAAGTTCTCGGCGCCGCCGATCGTTCCGGCCTGCGCATTCTCGAAGCGACCGACGTTCGCGGCCTGCGTTTCCGCGCTGTGTTTATCGCCGGACTCATCGAGGGCGGCTTTCCACTGCGTGCGTCGCGCGACTGGATCTACCCGCACGAAGAACGCGAACGGCTTAAAGAGTACGGGCTAACCCTGGAAGACATCTCGCCCGCCACGTTGCTCAAGGAAGAGCATTATTTTTACCAGGCCGCCTGCCGCGCGACCGAGCGTCTGTTTCTCACCCGTCCGCTCATGTTGGAAGACGATTCGGAAACAGTGAGTTCCTACTACGTCGACGAGCTGAGACGCGCCGTGGCGCCTTTCGAAGTCGAAACTGAGATCGTGCGCCGTGATTACGAAGGCAGCAACTTCGACGAAGTCTCGACTACGAGCGACATGAGTGTCTCGCTCGTGCGCCAGGACGAACGCCATCGTCATCCGATCGTGAAGGACAAGCTACTGCCGTGGCCGCGAATCAAACGTCTGCTCACGCTTGCGCGCAACGATCGCTACATCAGCAACTCCGCTTTGCGACGCATCGAGATCGAGCGTGAACGTTGCGGCGCAAAGTTTGGTCCATACGACGGCGAGATCACCGATCCGCATCTGCTCGAGTTGTTGAAACAGAAGTTTGGCCCTGACTTCGTTCACAGCGCGAGCGGCCTCAGCGTCTACGGCAACTGCCCGTATCGCTTCTTCGCGCAACGCGTATTGCGGCTCGAACCACGCGGCGAGGCTGCGCTCGATTTGCAGGCGATCGACGCGGGCAAATTGCTCCACGACGTGCTGCGCCGCTTCTTCGAAAAGCACCGCCGCGAGCCGTTGTACAAACTGGATCGGAAAGCGCTGCGTACCGAGCTCGCCAACATCGCCGACGCGGTTTTCGATGAGCACGAGCGTGTCGTTCCGCCGTTAAATAAACAGATCTGGAAGATCGATCGCGAGATTCGAAAGATACTGCTGGATCAGGTGCTGTTGTACGAGCTCCAGGTGCAGGAAGAATCCGCGGAGCGACAAGTGCTGCCTGCGTATTTCGAAGTCGCGTTTGGCGGCGCGCGATCGTCCGCGAAAGATCCGGATTCGACAGACGAGCCGCTCGAACTCACGCGCCCGACGTTGATCGGCGACGAGACGATGAAGATCAGCGGGCAGATCGACCGCGTCGACGTCGCGCGGGACAACACGATCGTCGCCTACGACTACAAGTTATCGACCGGCGCCAGCAAGCGGGAGATCGTGTCCGGCCTAAGTCTCCAGCTTCCGATCTATCTTGAAGCACTCGAAAAACTGATCCTGCCGGATCATCCGATCGCCGGCGGCGGCTACTACGTGATTCGTGGTGCGCAGGAACGACGGAACAAAGGTCTGTATCGCTCGACGCAGTTGGACTACCTCAACGTGCGCGCGAAGAATTCGGTTTTTACCGATGAAGATTGGCAGCAGGTGCGCAAGGAAGTTATTGCGAAGGTTTGGAGGTTTCTCGATGGGATGCGCGAAGGACGGTTCGATGTCGATCCGGCGGAGCGCCAGAAGACGTGCCGCTTCTGCGATTACGGCGCTGTGTGCCGCTACGACCGCGACCGCATCGAGCGGAAGAAGAGGTTTTCGTTTTAGGTTGAAGGAATTCCTGGGGTTTTCTTTTTATGTTTCTCGCGCTTGCGAAGCGCTGACGAAAAAGGAATGTTTTTGAATCTCTTTTGTGCGTGGTTCGCACTTGCGAAGCGCGGATGAAAAAGGAAACTTGAAGTTTCCTTCTATGCGTCTCGATGGAAAAACGCCAACTCTTACCCGAGCAAGCTGCGGCCGCTTACGAGATCGGCAAACACGTCTCCGTGTCGGCAGGGCCGGGATCCGGGAAGACGACGGTCCTTGTCGAGCGCTACCTTCACATCCTTCGCGAACACAATCTCTCGATCGATCAGATCGTCGCCATCACTTTTACAAATCGCGCGGCGAACGAGATGCGCGAACGTCTGCGCAAGGAACTAAATCGGATCCTCGAAACTGCGACCGGCGATGAACGCCGGCGCTGGCTCAACTACAAACGCACGTTAGACGGCGCGGTGATCACGACGATTCACGGATTCTGCGCGCGGCTCTTGCGCGAGTTTCCGCTCGAAGCGCGTGTCGATCCGCAGTTCATGTTGCTGGACGAACACCAGGCGGCTTTGATGCTGGAATGGATCGTCGAGGAGGTGCTTTCCGAGTTCATCAGCGCCGGCCACGTCGAGATTTCGCGCCTGACACTTGGCGTCGGACGCAGCCGGTTGGCGGCGGCACTGGCCCAGGTGTATCGCGACGCCCGCGGACAGGGCTTGTCGTTCGAAGAGCTCGCGGTTGCGACGGCCCGTGTTCACGCAACCGCTGAAGATCACGCGCAGGCGATCGAGGATTTGGATCGGGTCATGGCCGAGTTGCTGGGGGTGCGCCGTACGACACCAGCGGCGCGCGCGAATCAACGCCAGCTCATGGACGCCTGGCCCGAACTTCAAAGACTCTTGCAGACGGTTCCCTCGCACGAGACTCTAGCCGACTACTGTCGCCGCGTTGGCGAATTTCGAGAGCTCCGCCCGCAGGCTCGTTCGCCGATCGCGGACCACGTCAAAGCCGTCGACACACTCGTTTGGGACAAAGAATTACAAGGGCGCATCCCGCAGGTCTGTCTCGATCTTTTTGCGCAGCAGTACGCGCTCGAGATGGTCAACTTGCTGAACAGCATCGACCGCCGGCTCAACGAGGAGAAGCACAAACTTTCGGCCCTCGATTTTGATGACCTCGAATCGCGCACGATGGTGCTCTTGCAGCGCCCCGAAGTGATCGCGCGCACCGAAGACCGCTATCGCTTTTTCCTAGTCGACGAGTTTCAGGACACGAACGGTGTGCAACAACGACTGCTCGAACGCCTCGCATTGCCTGCCGGTCGCAGGGCCGCGAATCTTTTCATCGTCGGGGACCGGAAGCAGTCGATCTACAGCTTTCGCGGTGCGGACGTCGACGTGTTTAGGGAGATGACGTCGACGCTGGTTGCGGCGGGTGGAGAAACGAAGCCGCTGCATTTGAACTTCCGCAGTCAGCCGCCGTTGATTGCGTTCTTCAATCATCTCTTTGCGCGATTGTTTCAGTTACCCGAGGACATGCCGCTGGAGTTACGCAGGGCACTGCACGAGCTTGGTTATGTGGAGCACGAGGACAGCGAGCCGAAGCGTAAGTTGCGCGATGAAGGCCCGCTCGTTGAGTTGATGGTCACGGCGAAGGTACCCGTTGAGGACGATCCACGCGCGGAACGGGATACACGCGTGCTCGACGCGAAGCAGATCGCGCGCCGGATCACCGCGTTGAAGTCCGCTACGCCTGATTTGAAATACGGCGACATCGCGTTGCTGTTTCGCGCGATGACGCACGTGCAGATCTACGAGTCGGCGTTTCGCCACGCCAACATTCCGTACCAAACGGTGCTGGGCCGCGGGTTTTACGAACGCGAAGAGATCACGGATCTGATCCAATTGCTGCGTTTCCTCGACAACAAGACCGACGAACTGGCGCTAGCGGCGGTTTTGCGTTCGCCGTTGTGCGGGATCTCGGACAATGCGCTGCTCGCACTTCGCACGCCGCCAACGCGACGCCTTTACACGGCGCTGCAAAACCATCGCGAGATCGATTACATCACCGATGAAGAGCACGAGCTGTTGGACCGCGCGTGCAGGCTCATCAATCGTCTTGTCGCGCGGCGTCACCATTACTCGATTCACGATCTGCTACGGCTGGCCGTTTACGAGTCGGAGTACATGACCGTCGTTGCCGCGAATTTCGACGGCGCGCAGCGACTCGCGAACATCCAGCGCCTGTTCACGCTGGCTGCGCGTTTCGAGAGTTCCGGCACCCATTTGATTCGCGATTTCGTTCGTTACGTTGAAGAGTTTGAGGCGATTGGCAGTCGCGAGAGCGAGGGGCAGATCGATCAAGCCGCCGACGCAGTGCGACTGATGACGATTCACCAGGCGAAGGGGCTCGAGTTTCCGGTCGTCGTCATTCCGGATCTGCAACGGTTGTCGCGCGTCGCAACCGACCACTGGGTGTTGCTCGATCGCCATCAGGGACTGACGCTGAAGGTGCCGGACGGCCGCGGCAACCTTGTTGCCGGTTGCACGTTCAGCAGTTTCGAAAAACGACATGCGTATCGCGAACTGTTCGAGAGCATGCGGCTGTTGTACGTTGCCGCGACGCGCGCTGAAGATCGGTTAATACTTTCGGGCGCGACCGACGAATTACCGGCGTTGAATCGCGCCAATGATTCGTGGCTGAAGTGGATCTGGCAGGCGCTGGAGCTTGAAGGACGAACGCAAACGGATGTCGTCGCTCTTGCGAACGGAGTCCAGCTTCAACTCACGATTAATCTTGCTGACGAACCGTTGCCGCAGCTCGAATCCGAACCGGAAGACGTGTTGGAGCCTGGACCACCGGGTGAATCGCTGAGCGAAGTGTTTCCGTTACGCCGTCCGGTTATCGTGACTGCGGGTAGCTCGATTCATCGCTTCAGCGTTACCCAGCTCATCAACTATCAACGCTGTCCGCGACAGTACTACTTCGAACGTGTTCTGCGCTTGCCCGCGGCGGACGAACTTGCGATCTGGAACAATGCTGAAGCACCGGAGCCGCCGTCGAATATCAATGCGACGTTGAAAGGCGCCGTGATTCACCGTTTCTGCGAACGCTATACGCCGGATCAGGGCAGCGAAGAATTGCTGCGGCAGAGTTTCGCCGACGTCTTACGTCTGCGGCAGGCACAACTCGCGGATCGACTCGTCGAGATCAATCCGGAAGCCGCAATAAAGGATCTGTTGCCACTGGCGAATAACTATCTCGCGAGCGAAGTCTTCGCCCGCGTCGAGCGCGCCAGAGAACAGGACAAGTCAACTTCTGCGTTGCCTGGTGAACCTGGTCTATGGAGCGAGTTGAGTTTTCGTTTGCGGCGTCCGTTGGGGATTCTGAGCGGGATCATTGACAAACTCCTGATCACGCAGACGCCTGAAGGTTGGTTTGAAGCAGAGATCATCGACTTCAAAACGAACCGCATAAGGGTCGATGTTCCTGCGGTCGTGTACGAACCGCCGGCTAAGAGGCGACGCGCGAGGAGCGCGCAGTTTGCTTTCGAATTTGAACCTGAGCCGGAGCCGCCGGCGCTCGACGTTGCGACGAACAACATCATCGAGATCACGGCGCGCGACTATGAACTGCAAATGCAGGCGTATGCGCACGCCGTTCGCGAGCTGATTCCCTCGCTCGCGAACAGCAAGATTCGCGTGACGCTTCATTTCCTCGATCCAAACGTCGAGACACATCTTTCGGACGCGTTGCTCGAACCGGCGCGCTGTGCCCGCGCGATCGACGAAGCGATGATGCGCATCGTCACCTCCGCCGACCCCTCACACTTCCCCGTCAAAACCGCCCCACACTGCCGCATGTGCAACTTCCTCCGCGTCTGCACCGCTGGGCGAGAGTATTTGCGCT
>CBFGMX010000056.1:0-29804 GCA_965649955.1 uncultured bacterium | reverse complement strand
AGGTCGGGAGGCGGACTCATTGCGAAACTCCGGCGCTGAACAATTCAGGTTTCTATTTGTATATGCGCAGGAGTGCCGGTTTCGTTTCGGCGAGAGAACCTAAACCGGTGTTTTTACTGAATCCCAGGGTCGGACCGGCTTTGCACGAAAAGTACTCAAATTCTGTGTGCGGACACTTTGGGAAGAATATTTCTCGCGCAAAGCCGCAAGGACGCAAAGGACTCTCGCAAAGGCGCAAAGAACGCAAAGAGAGAAGTTAGAAACACGGCAAACTTTGCGCCTTTGCGCGAGACATCTTCACCCGCTTTAGTCCCTTTTTGTGCAAAGGCGGCCCGGACCATTAGAACAGCTCGAACTTGATGGTCAGGTACTTCCTCGGGTTCTGGCGGAAGTCGTAGAGCATCTTCACGCCTTCGGATGAGAGTTGGTTGACGTTCGAGTAGAGCGAGTCGTCGTTGAGGAGTTTGCCTACAGTGCCTTCGCCTCTTTGGGCGGCAGCGACAAGATTGTCGATGCGTTCGGCAGTGGTGTTGAACCGGGCGATGGCGGCGCGGGCGTCGTTATAAATCTGCTCGTCGCGGATGAGTTTGCCGAGGGTGCCGCGGCCGGCGTTGATCTCGGCGATCATGAGGTTGATCTGGTCCACTGACTTGTCGAGCCGGTCGGCGGTGCGATTGATGCGGTTATAGAGTTCGTCTTCAGTGATCAATTTGCCTGCGGTGCCGCGTCCGGCGCGAATGTCCTCTGCGATGCCGCGAAGCTGAATGGCGATCTCATTCGCGTTGTTGTACAGCGCGGGATCGTTGATGAACCTGCCGGCCGAACCACTGCCTGAGCGCACCTGTCGCATCACATCTTCCGTTTCGCGGATAGTGGCGTTCAAGTTGTTGTAGATCGCTTCATCGTAGAACAGACGTCCGATAGTTCCTTTTCCTTCTCTGACCTCTTTAACGATGAGACCGATTTCGTCTGAAAGTTTGCTGAGCCGTTGGGCCAGTTCGGTGCCGGAAGTGGCGAAGTCGTTTACCGTGTTTGACGACGAGGACGGCAGGAGTGCCCCCTCCTGAATGGGTTGGCCCATGGCGGAGCCCGGCGTGATGTTAATCAGCATCTCGTTTCCGAGCAGGCTCGGCGAACCTTGTTGAGCTTGTGAGTCAGTGCGAATGCGTTCGTTTGCCGGCCGGCCGTCGATGTTGGCGTCGATCACCATGTGCGCTTCGACGCGCGGTGCATTGGGATCCGCTGATGGTTCCAACAACACGATGCGCTCCACCTTACCGACCTTTACACCGGCTAAACGTACCTCGGATCCCTCACGCAGGCCATTCGCGTCGGCAAAATGCGCTTTCAAATGCAGCTTTTGACTGAAGGGATTGATGTCGCCCGACGCATTTAGCACGAGGAAGATCAGGACAGCGATCGCGATCAGTACGAAGATGCCGACGCGTAGTTGGCTAAAGGTTACGTTCTTCTTTGATGGAGGCATTGATCCGTTCGTCCCTTCCTTAAAGTGCCGGTACGATTAGTGGCCGCGGAGGAACCTCTGGATATAAGGATCTTCCGACCGCCGTAAAGCTTCGTCTGTGCCGCTGAAGATGATGTTACCGTTGCGCATCATCATCACTTTACTGTTGATGAGGCAGAGCCGTTCTCCTTCACGTTCAAAGACTACCTTGCCGTCGTCGTCCACCACTGCATACTCGGAACAGATGTAATGCAGGTTGTTCATCTCGTGCGTGACGAAGATCGAGGAAACGTCCTCGAGATCGCGCAGCTTCATCGCGAGCTCGCAGATGGTGCGCGCGGTCGGTGGATCAAGACCGGCGGTCGGTTCGTCGAACAGAACAATCTTCGGATCGCCGATCAGGGCCCTGGCGATGCCGACGCGCCGTCGCATACCACCCGAAAGTTCGATCGGCATCTTGTCGATTGCGTCTTCGAGATTAACGAACCGCAACATGCGGCGGACCTCCGGTTCGACTTCGTCTTCCGGCACGCCCTGCTCGTGCAGGCGATAGGCGACGTTGTCGTACACGGAAAGGGAATCGAAGAGAGCGCCTTCCTGGAAGACCATTCCGATCTTCTTGCGAACGCGCATCATGTGATCTTCGCTGTAGTTAGTGATGTCTTCGCCGTCCACGAGCACCTGGCCCGAATCCGGCTTCAGCAACCCGAGCACGAGCTTAATGATCGTCGACTTTCCACCGCCTGATCCGCCCAGGATGATCTTGGTCTCGCCCTTCATGACCTTGAAGCTCAGCCGATTGAGAATTACGCGCTCGTCAAACGCGAGCACGACGTCGCGAAACTCGATCGCCGGAATGGCGCGGTCGCGATCGTCGACTTCGAAAAAGGTCGACTCCACTGCATTCTCGCTGACAGTGGGTGAAGTGGTATGAATTTCGGTTGTTGCCATGTGTCCGAGCAGCCAGGATCTCTAGGTCGTGCCTAGAATAACCTGAAGCGCTTTAGCGAGGAAGTAGTCCGCTATAATCACCACGATGGAAGCCATCACTACTGCCCGCGTGGTGGATCGTCCGACGCCCACAGTTCCACCTTCAGTGCTAAGCCCCTGCCGGCACGCAATGGTGCCTATGATCAGCGAAAAAACGATAGGTTTCACAACGCCGCCGATTAAATCGTCGGTCGTGATGCCGTCCCGCACGGCTGAGATAAACACGCTCGACGACACCGAGTAGAGCGCCACCGCGGTTACCCAGCCGCCGAAAATTCCCAGCACGTCGGCCAGGACGGTCAGCAACGGCAGGCTGACAAGTAATGCAAAAAGACGCGGCCAGACGAGCTTCCGAATCGGGTCGGTTCCCAGGGCCCGCATCGCGTCGATCTGTTGCGAAACGACCATCGAACCGAGTTCCGCGGAAATCGCTGAGCCGACGCGTCCGGTTACCATGAGCGCGCATAGAACAGGGCCCAGTTCGCGCACCAAAGAGACGGCGACCAGGTAGCCTGTTTGCGATTGCGCGCCGTAGGCTTTGAGCGTCGGAAACGTCTGAACAGTCAACACGCCGCCCGTAAAGAAACCCGTCAGAATGATGATGGTTAAAGAACCGACGCCAATGGCGTCCATCTGATCGATGGTTTCCTGTATGTAACGGGGCCGCTTGAGAATACCGCGAAATGCGCGCGCGGCCAGCAGCGTTGTCTCCTGCAGCTCAAGCAGCGAGCGCGTAGCGAAATTCATTTGGAGAGCGATGTAGCCAGTCTTTTAAAAGAGCGGCCTATCATGCGCAAATTACAGGTGAGGCGTCAAGGTAGTAATAGGGATAGCACGCACGGGTTGTGACATTTAAACGAATCGGCGTCACGGACGACGCCGGTTCGGACGAAATGCGTCCACGTTTGGCCGGCGCGGATTGTTTGGAGCGTTCGGGCGCTGCGGGGCCATCACGTCACGGAGCTGCAAGCGCAACCGGCGAAGCGTGGCGATCTGTTCCGGTTGAAGCAGTCGCCGGATCCGCAATTCCATCTGGATCCGCATACGCGTTTGCGCAACCTGGGCGGCAGTGACTTCGGTGATGCGCTGTTCGATCAAATTCTCGTCAATCGGATCGGCGTCAAGCGCCTGATCGAGCGCCGCATTCGCCTCCCGCAAACGACGGTTGGTCATTTGACGTTCCTGCCGGGTTTCCTGAGTAAGCCTCCGAATCTGCTGACGCTGTTCTGGGGTCAGGTTGAGTTGTTGGATCGGGTCCGCGCCCGGTGCGGCAGGCGGCGCCGGAGGTGTGGGCGGCGGCGCATCCTGGGCCGTTGCCGAAATCGCCAAAGCAAACACAAGCAAAGCAGCTACTGAGATTGTTCTGAACGTCATTATATCTCCTCAAACAGAGGTCATCGATTAATGCGATCGTCAGGAAAGTCGAGATCATCGTCCGTGGGCAGCAACCTGAGATCGGCCGCGAGTTGTTCGCGTTCAGCTCGTGATAGCGGACGGCGGTTTTTAGCCGATGGCTTGATCGCGGACCGCTTCGATTGCGTGGGCGGCCTCAGTGTTGCAAACGGTTGCGGGGCCTGTTCGATCTGCGTCTCTTGTTGTTGTTTCGCCAGGGCTTCGGCAACCATTCGATCCACATCCTGCTGGGTGTAAACGGGTTCGTTTTTTGCCGCGATCGTCTCGTCTTTTCTGAGGTTCACGTATAACAAGCCGGCAAGAACGCAGAATGCCAGTACGGCAAACGCCGCAGCGCCTTTAAGCCACAGCGGTGAGAGATCGAAAAACTGCTTGAACGCAGCAACAGCGGATCGTTTTGTTTCGACCGGCCGGGAGGGAACAAAGCCCGCCAGCACTTCATCGCGCCACGCGACGATCGATTCACGCACCTGTCCAAACGACGCCGCTTCCGCGCGACACACACCGCACTTTTGCAGGTGCGATTCGAACTCGCGTGATTCGCTGGTAGTCATTTCGTTGTAGACGAACGCCATCAAGTCTGATGAGCGCTCACAACCGGGAGAGTTCGTTCTATTGCTCATACTGGTTTCTGCCTTCAAACTTCTGTAGCCGCATCTGCAACTGTTTCAGCGCGGTGTACAGCCTGCTCTTGACCGTGCTGAGCGGGACGTCGAGTGCCTCTGCTATCTCGCGAAACGTCAGCTCTTCAAACTCCTTCATGATCACGACCTGCCGTAACTCGATCGGTAAACTGTTTATCGCCCGCCGCACCGCCACAGTTTCCTGCCGGCCCTCCACGACCCGCGCCGGCGAGTATTGAACAGGCGTGACAAAGGTGGCCGCCTCCTTCTCCTGTTCGTCCTCGAGCGCCGCTTCGCTCCTGACCTTCGCCTGTCTCTGCCGGCTAATGCACTGGTTAACGGCGATCCGGTGCAGCCAGGACGAGACTTTGGCCTCGCCGCGAAACCCGCGCAGGTTGCGAAAGGCGGCCAGAAACGTCTCCTGGGTGGCGTCGCGCGCGTCGTCCTCGCGGCCCAGCATGCCGTAGGCAAGCGCGAATATCCGCCGCTCCCAGCGCCGCACGATTTCGCCAAAAGCCTCGGCATCGCCTGTTAAAGCTCGCTGTACGATGATCTCGTCGGTACCCGAAGTATCCATGCGCGCTCAAGGGTTTAGACGTGGACAGGGTCCATGTAGCCGATCAAATCACCCGTTTTCGGTCGACTACGGCTTCGGCGCCGGGTGGAAGGCCTTGCCTGGGCTTGTCGCCCCTCGACATGTTCAACGATGGCAAATCTCGTTGACACTGAAGCATTTGCTCGACAATAATGGGTGCGCACGGGCGATGGTGCCCGGAACGAAAACCCGACAACCTCCGCGCAAAAACACCTGCCGCGATTGTACCGCCAGATTCCGCGAATGCTCGAAAAGCTCGGACGCATCCGTCTCCTGTATATCGTCCTGGGAGTCCTCCTCCTGGTCGGTCTGCTGCCGCTCGCCTTCGCCGGCGTCCTACTCTCTCGGCGCAGCGCAGACGAACTCCGCTCCATTGAGGGCCGTTACCAGGCCCAGCTCGTGCAGGACAAAGCCCGGCAAATCGAACTTTACGGCCAGCGATATCGCGACGTCGTGACGGGTCTCGCTCGCGCCTTCGAAATCGCCGGCGGCATACAGGCTTTCGACGACACCGGCTATCAGCCACGTCTGGAAGCAACCTTACGAGAAGATCCGAACCTGATCGCGCTCGCCCTGTGGCCCGTCGACGGCACTCTCCATCGCGCGTTTCAGCCCGATGTGATCAAACTTGAAGAGGTTGACGCGCGGGTCAGTGAAGTCCTGGCGCGCATGAGCGGCCGCGGCGTCGTCGTCAGCCGCCCACAGATCATTCGTTCCGGACAGGAGATGGCCCTAACGATTGCGGAGCCGGTGCTCGGCGGCCCGAATAATCAGGATGTCGTCGCGGCGGTCGTCGCTATTGTGTCTTTTCAGGAAGTTTTTGACGCGGTACAGCAGCCGACTTCCAAGAGTGAACGCGACCTACTGAACGCGGGTCTTCCGGTCGTGTTTGTAGTCGATCAGAACGGACGCGCGGTCGCCCACCCCGAAGCGAGCGTCGCATTTTCAGAAAAACCGATGACTGACCTGAAAGTTGTCCAGGACTGGCAGGAATCGGGAGCGCAAGTGCAGTCGGCGCTTGCACCGTTCACGGCGACGCGCGACGGGAGGACCGTCGAAATGCTCGGTTCGTACGCCACCGCCGAGCTCGACAAGAATTCACGCCTGGGTGTGATCGCAATTCAGGATGAAGCGGCGGCGCTGGTTTCGGTCGCCGACATGCGCTGGCAGACGCTTTGGATCAGCCTGGTAGCCGCGTTGTTCACGATCCTGATCGGAGTGTTCTTTGCCAACAAGCTGACGCATCCGGTGCGCGAGTTGGCGAGCGGTGCTCATCGCATCGCATTCGGCGATTTCTCGCAACGCATCCAAGTGACGAGCCGCACGGAACTCGGTGACCTCGGCAACTCCTTCAACATGATGACCGATCAGATCGAGCGATTCATCGGCGACTTGCAAAGGTCCGCCGAAGAGAACCGCCAACTGTTTATCGGCACGGTTAAAGGACTCGCCGCAGCGATCGACGGAAAAGACCCGTACACGCGCGGTCATTCGGAACGCGTATCGCGCTTCTCGATGGCCATCGCGCAGCGTTTGGGCCTGTCCGATGACGAGATCGAAAAAATCCGCATCAGCGCGCTCTTGCACGACGTCGGCAAGATCGCGATCGACGACAACATCCTGAAAAAACCGTCGGCCCTCACTGACGACGAGTACGAGATCATGAAACAGCACCCGCAAAAGGGTTACAAGATCATGTCGCAAATTCCGGCGATGAAAGAGTTTTTGCCGGGAATGTACATGCACCACGAGATGGTGAACGGGATGGGTTACCCGCAGGGTTTGAAGGGCGACGAGATCCCGCTGATGGGCAAGATCGTCGCCGTGGCCGACACGTTTGACGCGATGACGACCGATCGTCCTTATCAAAAAGCGATGAAGTTTGAAGACGCGATTGCGCGCATTGAAAGTTTTGTCGGCACTCGCTACGACCCCGCCGTCGTCGGGGCGCTTTCGGAAGCGTGCAGGGAAGGCCAGATCCGCCCCGGCGTAGTCAAGTTAAGAAAACCCGCCAAGGCGGGGCCGAAGCCGCCGCTGCCGGTCGCACCCCAGCCGCAAGTGAGTACTGGTTGACTTAGAACCCCCACAAACTAAGAACAAGTCCTGAAGGGGGCAAGCGAACTGATACTTTCTCACTGGATCCTACTCGCAAGTGACGCAGATTTGAATCTGCCAGATCTGTCGTTATAATCCATGCCTTCATGGGACTTTTCTGGCGAAGAAAGAAGGGGGACGAGTTTGTCTCACTTCGTTTAAACGAACCTGCGGCAAAGGAATCCGCTCCTCCCACACCCGAACCCGAACCTGAACGCAAACCTGAACCGCCAGTGGCGGTAACGGAGTCTGCTCCGGTGCCGTCGCGCTCGCCGTTTCAAACTTCGGTGCTTGGTCTCAACCTCTCGATGGAGGAGTTGCAGGCTCAGGAAGCGGCGTTGGAACAGGAGTTTTCCGCCAGGTTTCGCCGCGCAGTGGCCGCCACGCGCGACACGCTTTCCGACAGACTCGACACGGTTTTTGCCGGCCGTAAGCAGATCGACGACGAGTTGTTGGACCAGCTCGAGGAAGTGCTGGTCGCTGCCGACATCGGCGTACAGACGACGCTCGAGATCCTCGAAACCGTGCGTCGCGGCGTCGCCCGCAAGCAGATCAACGATATGGACGCGCTGAAACAGGCAATCAAGACGGAACTGTTGAATATCCTGAAAGCGTCCGAGCGGCAGGGCGTTGCTTCCGAGGCGACCGTGCCTGAAAGCGTCGCGCCATACGTGATGATGATCGTCGGCGTAAACGGTGTCGGAAAGACGACTACGATCGGAAAGTTGGCCCAGCGTATCAAGGCTGAGGGGAACGACGTGCTGATCTGCGCTGCCGATACGTTTCGCGCAGCCGCTTCGGATCAGCTCGCGATCTGGGCCGAACGTACCGGCGTGCCGCTGATTCAACAGAAGCAGGGAACCGATCCGGCGGCCGTACTTTTCGACTCGTTGAAAGCCGCGAAAGCGCGAGGCTCGGAAGTTTTGATTGTAGACACTGCCGGGCGCTTGCATACGAAGTCGAACCTGATGGCGGAGCTCGAGAAAATGAAACGCGTGGCGGCACGCGAAGTTGAAGGAGCGCCGCACGAAACGTTGTTGGTGATCGACGCCGTCACGGGTCAGAACGGACTGGAACAGGCGCGGCAGTTTTTGAGAGTCGCCGGCGTGACTGGAATCGTGTTGACCAAGCTCGACGGCACCGCGAAAGGCGGCATCGCCGTCGCTATTGCGAAAGAATTGAACCTGCCGATACGCTACGCGGGAATTGGCGAGAAAGTCGACGACCTGGTCGTGTTTGATCCGCAGCAGTACGTGAACGGGTTGTTCGGGAACTAACGTGTCGCGGTTGTTCTGTAATCCGTGTTCCAATTGTCGTTCGAACGTGAGTTATTGTGCCCACCACTAATACGTTGATAAAGCCGGCAACCACATGGACCGACACTGATCGGCGAATGATGGCCCGTGCGCTCGAGCTGGCTCGCAAGGGCATGGGACAAGTGAGTCCAGGACCGCTGGTGGGTTGTGTGATTGTTAGTCCCGCCGGTGAGATCGTGGGCGAGGGTTTTTATGTTTTTGAAGAGCTGAACCACGCGGAGACGATCGCGCTGGCCCAGGCTGGTAAGAAAGCGCGCGGCGCCACCGCTTACGTTTCGCTTGAACCGCATGCGCATCACGGGCGCACGCCGCCCTGCACCGACGCCTTGCTTGCCGCCGGCATCAAGCGCGTTGTCGCGCCGATCGAGGACCTGAATCCGAAAGTTTCCGGCAAGGGTTTTGCCCATCTGCGCGCGGCTGGTGTCGACGTCCAAACAGGGCTGCTGGCAGATGAAGCCACACAGATCAACGAAGCGTATCTTCACTTCATGCGCACGGGTTTGCCGTTTGTTCATCTGAAACTGGCCGTATCGCTCGATGGAAAGATCGCAACGCGCACCGGTGATTCACGTTGGGTTTCGGGACCGGAATCGCTCGCGCGCGCACACGAGCTGCGGCACGAGTCAGATGCGATCATGATCGGCGCCGGAACCGCGGCACTCGACGATCCGCTGCTGACCGATCGATCAGGATTGCCGCGCCGTCGATCATTGGTCCGAGTTGTGGTGGGCGACCGCTCGCGTCTTTCACCGGAGTCGCAATTGGTGAGGACCGCTTCCGACGGAGCGCCCTTGCTGGTCCTTGGCGGGGATTTGCAGTCGATCCTGAAAGAGCTCGCGGATCGATCGTTGCAAAGCGTGCTGATCGAAGGCGGCGCCGGACTCGCGGGCCAATTTGTCGATGCCGGACTGGTCAACAAAGTGACTTTTTTTGTCGCGCCCAAGATCGTTGGCGGAACGACTGCGCCGAGCGCCATAGGCGGAGCAGGCGTCGAGAAAATGGCGGATGCGTTGCAACTCGAGCGCGTGCACGTGGTCCAACGAGGCAAAGACCTGGAGATCTCCGGTTATCCGCGATACACAAAAGGATGAACCCTCATCCGCTAAAACGGCTGGGCCAACACTTCCTCAAAGATCCGAGAACTGTTCATCGCATAGTCGAAGCACTCGATCCGAAGCCGGACGAAACGATCGTCGAGATCGGGCCGGGCACGGGCGCCCTTACATCGGCGCTGCTCGAGCGCGCCGGGCGAGTGGTTGCAGTTGAGTTTGACCAAAATCTGGAGCCCTTACTGCGCGAACGCTTCGCGGATCGTGCAAACTTCAAGCTCGTCATGGGCGATGCCCTGACGATGGATTTCTGCGCGGAGATTCAACCCGCTCATCACGCGCGGCTCGCCGCAAACCTTCCGTACAACATCTCGACCGCGATTCTTCAGCGACTGATTTCACAGCGTTCCTGTTTGACCGAGATGGTTGTGATGCTGCAACGAGAGGTCGTCGAACGTGTACTTGCACCGGCGGGATCGAGCGAGCGTGGATATCTGTCGGTCGTCGTCGAGGCTTACGCGGAAACTGAGAAGCTGTTTGACGTTGCGCCCGGTGCGTTTCGACCGCCGCCCAAGGTCTGGAGCAGCGTCATGCGGCTCACATTCAGACCGCGAGTCATTGCGAATGAAGACTTGTTTTGGGAGACCGTGAGTGCGGGTTTCGCACAGAAGAGGAAGACGATTCTCAACAACCTGCGTCATGCGCCAGAACGTTTGCAGGATGTGCTTCAGCGTAACGGCGGCGCTAGTATCGTGTTGTGCAAGGCTGGGGTCGAACTACAACGCCGCGCCGAGACGTTAACGATCGAGGAGTGGGGCCGGATCGTTAGCGCGATGCGATGATCATTTTTTAGCCACAAAAAGGCACAAAAGGAAGAAACAGGGCTGAGCTGAGCTGGAAAATGCTCATTCGTGATTTTTGTGCCTTTTTGTGGCCAAAACCTTGATTCCGTTTTTCGGACGCAAAGATAAAACGGGAAGCACTTCAACCTTTTCATCAATCAAAGAAAACCTAAAGCGTTGACCAATCGTCGCGAGCAGCAAAACGATCTCCATCATCGCGAAGAAGTTGCCGATACACTGGCGCGGTCCACCGCCAAACGGGAAGTAGGCGTATTTCGGCAGTTCCTCGCTCATCCCGTTGGCCCATCGTTCCGGCTTGAACGCTGCGGGATCATCAAAGAAACGTGCATCGCGATGCGTGACCCACTGAAAAGCAAACACCTGCGTGCCTTTCGGAACATCAAACCCGCCTAGTTCGGTATCTTCGATCGCCTCGCGGCCGACAGCATACGCCGGCGGATACAGTCGCATCGCCTCTTTCGCAATCATCTCCGTGTACTTCAACTTCGTCAGATCCGATACTTCCGGCGTGCGTCCACCCAACACTTCGTCGAGCTCGGCATGAAACTTCTTCTCGGCCTCCGGATTCGAAGCTAGCAGATACCAACTCCACGACAGCGCCAGTGCCGTCGTTTCATGGCCTGCCAGAAACAGCGTCATCACTTCGTCGCGGAGTTGCGCATCATCCATCTGCGCGCCGTCTTCGTCCTGCGCTTCGAGCAGCATCGACAACAGATCGCCTTCGTCGGAACCGCTCGCTCGTCGTTCCGCGATGATGCGAAAGACGATGCGATCGATCTCGCTGACGGCGTTGAAGTAACGCCGATGTCCCGGAGTCGGCAGACGATTGTCGAGGATCCACTTCAGCGTGGCCTGTGACGCGAATGGTTTGACGAGCGAGGAGAGTATCTGGCCCACGTGGTCCGCGTCGCGCGAGACGTCGGAGTTGAAGAGTGTCTTGACAACGATCTCGAGCGTCAGACGGGTCATATCGCGCGACAGGTCTCGTTCCTCACCGTGTTTCCAGGTGTCGATCGTGCGCGTTGCGTATTCGACCATGATGTCGCCGTACGAGCTGATTCTCTGGCGATGAAACGCGGGTTGGGCCAGGCGCCGTTGCCGTCGCCAGAAGTCGCCTTCGCTGGTGACGAGTCCATTGCCGACGAGCCGGTGGAAAAAAGGCGAGCGCAGCGATTGTGCTTTGCGGTAACTGCGGGCGTTGGTAGTCAGGAGCGTCTCGATGTCGCGCGGGTTGTAGAGAAAGTAGGCGTGAACGTATAGAAACCTCGTGTGCACCACGTCGCCGTACTCGCGACATCGTTCGATAAACCCGAGTGTGTCGCGATTAAACTCGCGCATCACCCCCATAATTAACCCGCCTTTTGGCCCCGGTGGCACTGTCTTCATGATTTATGTTTTCTTGAGTCGACTAAAAGTAAAAGTTGTGGCGCGTAATGTTCTGTCCCAGAGCAATTCTCTCACCGACTGGGCGCATCGGAAGAACGCTTAATGGCATCAAACTGCGTCGAGATGGTAATTTTTGTCAAATCAAGTCGTGTACGACCAAAATTCATCACAACGCAAAGTACAATCTTGATCTCGTCTTCATCGCCTCCGTCAACGCGTTTACAACTATCTCGGTTTACAGAGGAGAAACCCCAATGACAAAAGCAAAGAACTTCACGAGACGACAAGTCATCGGCACAATGGCCGTCGCAGCGGTGGGAGCCACCGCCACCTTCGAAGCAAGTGCGGCAGACTCCGCCCCCAACGAATCTCAACAGGTCCAATCCGCTCAGATTGTTCGCTACTCTTTTGGCTGGAACACTGCCAGGAAGGTTGGGATTTTGTACTTGTACCTGCAGAATGGTAGCCAACCGGCCACGATTAACGTGGCTTCGCCTGAGGAATTTGTCGGTTACCTCGCCATTCTGAAGGAACCACAGGTGTTTTTCGACTCGAACGGATGGATCTATACCGGTACGCAAAATCCACGCTGAATCCGTCGTCAGGGATTTTTCTTGCTCTCCAGCACCCCGCGGCGGATGCCTTTGGCTGAGCTGTCGATTAGTTGTCCGAGGCGGCGCAGACGGGTCTCTTCTTTCTTTGCGCTCATGACCCAGAAAATGCAGGTTCTGCGGATCGAGGGTGGCTCGGATTGGAAGAACTCCCAGGCTGGTTTGTTGGCGCGGAACTTCTTTTCGAACTCCGGTGTGAATTCTCTTGGGCGATTCTCGAAGGCGTAGACGCCAGTCCGTTCGGGATCGCGCTTAGCAAACGCGCGAAGACCCGGCGCCGCCATTCGCCCTTCTTTCTGCAAACGTTCGACGTGTCGCACGTTGACAAGGCTCCAGATACTCCTCGGTTTCCGCGGCGTGAAGCGAATCGTATAACTCGTCTCGTCAAGACTCCTGCGCACGCCGTCGATCCAACCGAAACAGAGCGCCTCGTCGAGCGCTTGCGGATAGGTCACGCTTTTTTTGCCGGAATCCTTTTTGTAAAAACCTACCAGCAATTCGGCGGCGCGGTCGTGGTTCAGCTCCAGCCACTGACGAAACTGCTCGGGCGAACTGAAAAACTTCGGCTTCATCGATCGTGATAAATCTATCGGGCCGGCGCTTTCCCCGGCAACCATGCCGGACGGAAGTTAGAATTAGCCAGCCAGCGGATCGGCGTCACCAGCGAGTTCAGTGAACGCGTCATGAAGGGAAAATCGATTTTGCTGATCTCGTCGCTCGGGCGGTGATAGTCGGTGTGCAAACCGAAACTCGAAATCGTATGGGCCACGACGCCTTGCAGCGCGAGATTGTAGTTGTCAGAGCGTTGGAAAAAGTTCTGGCCGGGATGCGGGTCGGCGACGATGGACGCGCCCTGCCTGGCGAGGGTTGGACCAAGATCCGAGCGATCGTAACCCGTCAGCCACAGCGTTGCCGGCGGTACTTTCGGATCCGGCCTGCCGAGCATTTCGAAGTTGATGTTGGCGACGATGTCCGTGAGCGGTACTGACGACTTTGCGATAAAGTAGCGCGAGCCGTAACCGCCTGATTCCTCACTGCCGAAACAGACGAAGTAGATGGTGCGGCGCGGCCGTCGCCCGGCAGCGAAAACGCGCGCCATTTCAAGTACGGCGACACAACCCGAAGCATCGTCGTCAGCGCCGTTAAAGATCTTGTCGCCCGTAGCCGCTTCGTTCATTCCGAGATGGTCCAGGTGAGCACTGAGCACAATCACCTGGCTTGCCAGCCGCGGATCCGAACCGCGCAAAACGCCTACTGCGTTCCACGTCGAACGTGACCCGGCAGGTTCAGTTTGACCCGAGAACTCAGCCTTTGCACCGTCGCCCATCGCTGTCACTGCGTCGAGTGCTTCCTGGCGCAGGTTGATCACGGCAAACGGCTGATCACTTCTTGATTCGCCGGCAATTCGTCCAGCCAGCGACGGCAAGCGGGCGTTTCCTGCTTCACGACTGCGCCGGTTGTTCTCTGTTTCGAGCAACGCGATCGCGGCAGCGCCGGCCGAATACGCCTTCATGATCGTTTCCTGCCGCTTCTGAGGGTCGTGCAACGATTTGATGACGACGACCGCACCTTTAGCGGGCGTGCCTGTCGAATCGATCACCTGCACGTCGCCGGTGATTTTGGTCGCGCGCAGAAACGAAACGAGAAAGTCGCGTCCGAATTGCCACGTTTGATTGTTGGCGCCCGATGTGACGGTGAACGACGGCGGCGCGCTGAACCTCGTCGACTCGAGCACCACGCGTTGAACGAAGTCTTTGTTGCCGGCGGTGTCCGCGTCACCACCGGGTTCGAGTCCGAACGAACGAAACTGCGAACCGATGTATTCGGCAGCGAGCCGTTCGTTATTCGTGCCGCTGCCGCGACCTTGCAGCGCGTCACTCGCAAGAAAACCGAGCTCGGCGCGGATGTCTCTTTCGCGGATGGGCGCCTTTGCGGGCGTTACCCGCCGAACCTGTGCGGAAACAGGTAGTTCGACGGGTAGCGGGGCGATGATGAGCACCAGTGAAACAGACAGCAATAGAGCAAGACGTTGAAGATTCATCCGTTTTTTGTTCCCCTCGACGTCTGCGCTATCGCGCGGTAGAAGTGCTCGACGGACCAGCTGCTTTCTTGATGTATTTGTCGTACCAGGCGAGATATCGCTCCATTCGATCGCGTTGATAACTCGGGCGCTGGATACCGTGGTTCTCGTTTGGATAGATGATCAGTTGAGTATCGACACCGAGCGTTCGCAGCGCCTGGTACATTTGCTGGCTGCCCTGGATCGGCACGTTGAAATCGCGTTCGCCGCCGAGAAACAGCGTCGGTGTTTGAATTCGATCGGCGTGCAGGAACGGATACGAGATCTTAACGTACGTCTCCCACGCTTTCGGATTCCACGGTGGTCCAATCTCGTGATCGTATTGAATGATGTACTGGTCGGTGCCGTAAAACGCGACGGTGAACGCGACGCCGGCGCCGCTGGTCGCGGCTCGGAAGCGATTGTCCGTGGCGATCACGTAGTCAGTCAGAATGCCGCCGTAACTCCAGCCGCCGATACCCAGTCGATCGGGATCGGCAACTCCCATCTTGATCACGTGGTCCACTCCGGCGAGCAGGTCCTGGACTTCATAGTTACCCCAGTCTGCGAAGATTGCCTTCGAGAACTTCGAGCCACGACCGGCACTGCCGCGATAGTTCACCGCCAGCACAGCGTAACCATGCGCCGCAAACATTTGCCGCTCGAGACTGAACGAGTGCTGGTCCTGGCTGTTTGGTCCACCGTGAATTCGCAGTAACAGCGGAACCTTCGTGCCTTTAACGTAACCGACGGGATACGTCAGCAGTGCATTCACCTGGGTGCCGTCTTTGCTTCGGAAACCGACTTCTTCCGTTGCGCCGAGATCCAATTCGGAAAACAATGCGTCGTTTTGCGTCGTCAACTGGCGCAGCTTGTCGCCTTCGACCACGTAGACCTCAGTCGCTTTCGCGTCACCGCCCGACAGCAGTACCGTGCGACCACCCGCGGAATTCAGGCTCGTAACGACGATTGGCGGTGACATCAGTCGCTCCACTTTGCCACCCGCGACATTAGCTCTCGCCGGGTAGACCGAGCGATCGTCGACCACGAGGAACCGGATCCATTTCCCGTCGGGACTGAACTTTGGCGATCCGACACCGCGGTCCAAATCCTCGGTCGCCTTGAATCTCGCCGGAGGTTGGCTGCCGTCGGTGGGCACCAGCGCAAGATGGTCCATGCTGTACGCGCCGTACTTCATCTCGTCGCCTTCGAGAAACGCGATCCATTTTCCATCCGGGCTCCACTCTGGCCGCGACCGTCCGGCGCGCGTTGTTGGTGGTGTCAACTGTTTTTCTGTAGAACCGGGCTTCGCTTCCACGACATAAACCTGTGCTGCCGGATCGCGGTCCGGATCGGCGCCGTGGTTGCTCATGAAAGCGATGCGCGTACCGTCCGGCGACCATGAGGGCGAGCTCTCGTCCCATTTGCTTTTAGTCAGTCGCTCGAGTTTCTTGGTTTCGATATCGAAAAGGTAGATGTAGGTGTGACGGCCGGACAGCAGGTAGCCCTGCCCGTCCTGTTTATAGCGATAACGATCGATCACGATCGGCTTCGGGACGCGTGGAGTGGCCGTAGCACCGGGTTGAGGGGATGGTCCAGGGTCTGCTTCCGGATCGGGATCGCCAATTACCAGGGCCAGGCGCTTGGAGTCCGGCGACCATTCGTGTCCTTGCAGCCGTCCTTTGATCTCCGTGAGCTGCATCGCTTCGCCGCCGTTTCGATCCAGCAGCCATACCTGGTTGCCACGCGCTTTTCCGGGTCGTGAAGAAGTAAACGACAGGTACTTGCCATCGGGGCTCCATCGGGGCGAGTTCTCGCTTTCGTTACTGAAGGTGATCTGACGGTTGTTGCTGCCATCGATGTTCACCATCCAGATGTGCGAATTGGATTTGTCGTCTTTGACGTTGGTGGTGCTGACGACGTAGGCCACCCAGTTTCCGTCCGGCGAGACTTGCGGGTCGCTGACGTTGCGAAAGCGACTGAAGTCTTCGACCTTGAGGGGACGTCGCGCGGTTTGCGCCGCGATGGCGGAAGCAAGCGCGAGGAACAGGAACAGGACGATGAAAGACTGGCGTCTTCGGAGCATTGGGGTTGGCCTCCTGAAAGGTAACTGTCGTCAATTTTTATTGCGAATACAGCAGCCGCGCAGCGACGCGCAGTTTACCAAACAGGAGGCCATAAATCACAGGTCTAATCCGTGGTGGTTCTTGTTGTCGCCTGGCCCGGCGCGTAGTTCACGCGGCGAAGTTCTTTCATGCGACCGTCGTCGAGCGAGCCTTCGACGATCTCGTAGCCGAGCAAGGCAAACACTCGCCCGCGCAGGAACAGCGGTCTCGCATTTCCATACCAGTCAACACACGATGCACGACACTTATCGTCGATCGCTTTCTCAGATTCCGCACCGAGTTCTCCAACCTCGCGAAATTGCAAAGAGTCGTTTCGCAGGAACAGAATTGCGGCCGAATTTTCAATCAGGTGCCGGTAACCCGGACGACCGGGCAGGCTGATCGGTAGACCAAGCATTCCCGAATCCTCGCCGTCAGGTTTGTAAAAGAATCCATGACTTCGCAGTTCACCTTGCGACGCCGCCTTTCGCGTATAGCGCGAGACGATCTCGGGCCACTCGTCGAGACGCAGGGAAGTGAAGTGCAAGTCCTTTCCGTCTGTGCCGACGATGACCGCGTCCGAACCCAACTGCTCGATGCGATCGACGCCGTGCGGCAGAATCATCTGATGAGAATTGCCTCGGGCCCAATTAACGATGAAGAGGTTCGACTTCTCAGCCTGCTCCGTCGGATGACCCCAGCCGCTGCCCGTGCCGTAAATCAGGTAGTCGTGCACAAAACGGTTCTGAAACGTATAGCCCTCGGGCTTTTGCAGCCGGCGATAGCTTGACGCCGGAACTGCTTCACTGCCGTCAGAGAAACTCGCAACCGGCACGCGCATGAGTGCCACTGACCCTTCCGCGACCTCAGCGCCCCACATGCCATCGCCGCTCGATTCCGCTCGCACCAGCACGTTCAGATGTTGGTCTTCACTCTGGAGGAACGAGAACTGGTCCACCGGACTTCCCGCAGCACGCAACGCACTTGGACCAGAGCCGTCGAGTGGCATGCGAAACAGTATCGACGGTGATTTGTCTTTCGCGTGACGGGCCCATGAGCTGGCCCACACGTAAACCGAATCAGGTGAGACGTAGAACACCCGGCCTGCTGGTCCAATAACTGAAGTTCCCTGGCACTCGAAACCCCCGTTCGCGAGATTGCAAACTGTCACAGTGTGCAGCGCCATGCCGTAGTCGACCTCAAAGTCCGCGTCGGGTCGGTAAACGCTTGTAGCCGGCACGATGCGGCGAAACTCATCCGCGCGCGCGCCACGGTGCCAGCGGCGCACCGCTGGAAACGAAGAGAACGGATCCTCCATACCGGGGTACAAATACTGGGGCGCGTAGAAGATCAGCTTGTTGCCGATCAAGCGGCTCGCGTAGTTACGTGAAGAGTAGTAATCGTTCGAACGGAGATGATAAGTCGAGCGATACGACAGCCCGCCCGCATCGTTGATGTTGAACAACCCGACTTCCGTACCGCCGCGCTCATAGCTGTAGCCGATCACGACGACGTTGTCGCCTGCGACGAGCATCTCGTCGTACCACGTGCCATTCGGATTGATGTCGGGACCAAAGGCGTCGACGGCGGACACCGGTTTCAAAGCGCCATCGCCGATCTTCACGGTGAAGAGTCGACCACGTCGAAGTACGACGAGGTGATCGCCGTGGACCTTCACGATTCCGCCTTCATCTACGCCGGCGTGCTGCGTGTTGGTAACGGACTCTTCGGCCTCCGCTGCTTTCGCAGGGGGCGCTTCTGCTTTCCCCATAGGCGCAGCTACAGGCCCGGAAGTATCTGCCGCTCCGACTGCTTGATTCGCGGCCGCGCGACGCGCAAGGCGCTTCTGTTTCTCGGCCAGTGCGCGGAAAAAGCCTCGCAGTTCCTGCTCAGATGCAAACGCTCGCATCGTCTTTCTGCTCTGAATTGCGGTAGCAACGGAAACAGGAGGTATGGTTTGGGATGTTCCGGTCATCCAGACCAGGAGACCGGAAAGGACTAAGGCAGTGAGTGGCAGGAGTACAAATGTTTTCATGACCCAGGAACGGTGGGCCACTGAAAAACTTGCATCAGGAATTCATTCGCGGTTTGTGCCGGAGTACCGGAGGGGTGGCCGCCGTCGGCCACCCCTTCACAATCGGGCTTACTTGTCGTCTGGTGGGATCACGAGTTTCTGGCCGACCTGGATCTTGTCAGGATCGTTCAGCTTGTCGCGGTTCGCGTAGAAGATCCGCATGTACTCGTTTGCATCGCCGTAAAACTGTTTGCTGATCTTCGAAAGATTGTCGCCGCTCTTCACCTCGTACGTCTGACCACCCGCGCCCGCTCCGCCACCGGCGGCAGCGCCCATTGCGCGACTCTGGTCAACGGTGATGTCCGCGGTGATGTCGTCAGCGTTGGCGTTTACGAGTTTCACCTGATCCCAGAATTTGTTCTTCGCCTCTTCAGAAGGCGCGATAGCGCGAATGAAGAGTTTATTGTCCTGAACGTGGAGGTTCTGGAATTGGATTTTTTCGTTATCAGAAACTGTTAGCAGAGTCTGATACTTCTGCTTTAGTTCGTTAAAGCGTTGCTGCGCGCCTTGTTGCTGCTCAGCCTCCGCCGCACCACGTCCAAACATTTTGTCAAAAAGTCCCATATCGATTCCTTTCGTTTACAAAGACGAACGGGGGAAATTCAGGGGGTTATTAGTTTCGGGGGATAAGATTGACACGATAATACTGCTTCGCGTTGTCGGCGATGCAACGTTTTTATGGAGAGCGCAACATCTCTGCAATGAGTTTCTCAACGTGAATACGCGTGGTGTCGAGCAGTGGAATGCCATTATGCATGTCCCCGCGCAGCAAGAGAGGTAATTCGGTGCCGCCGAGAATAAGACCTTCGATGTTGTCGCGACGTTTCATTTCGTCTGCGATCTCCAGCAGACGCTCGCGCGTTTCGGGAAGGAAGACGTCCTTCAGGAGTTCGCCGAGGTAGATCTCGTGAATGTATTCCTGCTCCTGATCGTTTGGGAGAACTAACTTGAGACCCGCGCGCTCGAACACAGCCGGATAGAACGGCGCCTGCATCGTAAAACGCGTCCCAAACAGACCCACTCTCTGAAGTCCACGTGACCGGACTTCTTCGCATGCCGCCTCGACGATGCTGATCAAGGGCAACGGCGAGCGCTGCTGAAGTTCATCGAAGACGATGTGGGGCGTGTTGGCGGTGAGCGCCCCGAAATCGGCGCCCGCTTTCCGAAGTCTTTCGAACTCAGCAACGAGACCGTTGGCGACAGCGGCAAGGTTTCCGGCAGTCATCCATTCCACCATCTGCTTGAGATCAATGCTGGTGATGATCACGGGCGGAGAATGACCGTCTGCCTGTTCCCGATATTTCGCGACAAGCAGACGGTAATACTCGATCGTCGATTCAGGACCAGTGCCGCCGATTAAGCCCAGGATCTTCATTGTTGTGTGCTCGTGCTTCTCGTGATTTCACCAATGTCGTACTCGGGTTTCGAGACACCCATGATCCATTTATCAAACCAGCCGACGATATGTTGCAGGCGTTCGATACGGTGCCATGGTTGCCCGGAGCGCGAGAGTTCATGCGACTCGTTCGGAAAACGGACCATCACCGTCGGTATCTTGCGATACTTCAAAGCGCGAAACATCGCTTCGCCGCCGGGACCGGTCGGCGTGCGCCAGTCAGTCTCGCCGAGAATCAACATCAACGGCGTCTGGATCTTGCTGACGTAAGTGATCGGCGATCGGCGTCGATAGTCTTCCGGATCCTCAAACGGAGGCGCCTTGAACCATGACGGATGAAACAGCGTGAAATCGGCGGTGTACCACCAGTCGGTCCAGCTGGCGATGTCGCGTTGCGAAACCGCCGCCGCGAAGCGTGTCGTCTGACCAACGGTCCAATTGGTCAACAGACCGCCGCCACTGCCGCCCGTGACGCCGAGTTTCTTCTCGTCGATGTAACCGCGGCGGATTAACTCGTCCACGCCCGCCATGAGGTCTTTGTAATCGTCGCCGGGGTAGTTGTGTTGGATGATGTTCCCAAACTCCTGGCCGTAGGTCGTGCTGCCGCGCGGGTTTGGATAGAGCACGACGTAACCTTTGGCCGCCATCCATTGAAACTCGTGATCGAAGATGAAACCGTACGCGGCGTGTGGTCCACCATGAATGTTCAGGATCAGCGGATACTTTTTATTCGGATCGAAGTCGGGTGGTTTCTGCACCCACGCCTGGATCTTGCGGCCGTCGAAACTGTTGTGCCAGATCTCTTCGGGTTCGGTCAGGTTTAGTTTGGAGAACAACTCTTCGTTGAGGCGCGTGAGTTGTTTCGGTGGTGCGCCGGTTTTGTCGAGCCAGAAGAGATCGCCGATTCGCGTTGGGGTGGAGATTAGTAGCACAAACTTCGAAGCGTCGGGGACTGCGCGATAGTTGACGACGGCGTGATTGCCCGTCGTAACGTCTGACAGCCGGCCGGTAGCGACGTCGAACGAACCGAGGTTCGATTTTCCTTCCTTCGCGTAGCCGATCGTGATGCTGCGCCCATCGGTGGCCCAGATTGGAAGGTTCCCGCCACCGCCGCGCGGTGCAACGTTGTCGCCGGTGAGTCCGCTGCCGATGTCGTAGTCGAACGTCGCAGTGAGGTTGCGCGGTTTGGCGCCGGGGGTCATTTCCATCACCCACAGATCGGGTTGTGAATAGGAGCGGATTGGTTGACTGATAGCCGCGATCATCGCGAGTTGTTTGCCGTCGGGACTGAGTGTGAAAGCACCCGCACCCATGTCGAACGAAGTCAACTTCGTCGGTGCGCCGCCGGTGACGGCGACTGAGTGGATCGTAGTCGACGGCAGTTCATAGTAGGGTTCGTCGAGTTGGTCCGCTTCAAAATAGATGCGCGAGCTGTCTTTGGCCCAGAACGCGCCGCTCTCGTCATAACGTCCGCTGGTCAGTTGCTTTGGCGTGACCTTTTCATCGCCGGTTTTGGGCGCGTTGATGACCCAGAGGTGTTGCGGATGTTTGAAGTCGAGAAAGCCTTGGCCGTTGGCCCGGTAAACCGCGCGGGTGATCACGCGCACGTCGCTCTCACGTTCGGGTGGCGTGGGACTCGCCGTCGGACTCGGCGCCGGCTGATTCTGAGCGGCAGCGGCGCGCGCTGCTTTCGCGAGTTCCTCCGGTGTCGCGGAGTTGTAGAACAGGATCATCTTCCCGTCCGGAGACCATTGTGCGCCGCTGGCGCCACGCGGCAACGTGGTGAACTGAAATGGCTCGCCGCCGCTCATCGCCAGCATGAACAATTGTGATGGCTCCACTCGACCGCTGACCTCCGGCGCGCGCGTAAAGAGTAGATACTTGCCGTCCGGAGACCATCGTGGGGCTGTATCGCGTGGTCCATTAGTCAACTGGCGCGTTTCGCCCGAGGCCGTTGTGACGGTCCAGATGGCAGTGTTGTAACCGTCCTTTTTATCGTTCACGGTAGTGCGAACGAAGGCGACGCGTGATCCGTCAGGTGCGACCTGCGGGTCGCCGATCCAGACGAAGTTGAAGAGGTCCTTTTCGGTGATGTTTCGTTTCTGGGCAAACGCGGGCGCACTGACCGAAACGACGATGGCGATGATGACCGGGAGCAGCGAGATACGAAGACGCATACGTGGGTTCCTTTCGGCAAACGGGTGTGGTTAGTGTGCGTATTCTAATGAGTTCCCGCAAAGGCGCAAAGGCTCGGAGAAGTAAGCGCGAAGAACAAGGCACGAATGAAGAAGGGTAAAGAACAAGGCGCGTAAAAGGCGCGAAGAAAAGGTGCAACGACAATTGCGTTTATCAACCAGCGATTTGTGTTTTGTACTTGCGGTTTACTTTGCGGTCTTTGCTCCTTTGCTCCTTTGCGCCTTTGCGGGAACCCTGTCTTACGACTCTCGATATACGTAATACACGACGCCCGAATAGTCGTCTGTCAGGAGGAAGGCGTTCCTGTCGTAGCTAAAAATGTCGGCGGGGCGGCCGTTGAGCTTTGTGCCGTCGAAGAAGCCGGTGATGAAGTTTTCCACCGCTCCGCTCTTTGATTCGTCGATTTTGACGACGCTAAATCCTCGTCGCAGGTTTCGCTTGGTCGAACCATGAAGCGCGACGAGGAAGGAGTTCGCTAACGCCGGATCGTTTGTTGAGTCGAAGTATTCGAGTCCGAGTGGCGAGGTGTGTGCGGGAAGAGGCGTGTGCGCAACCGGCACCTTGCGGCAATCAAATTTGCGATTCGCGCGATTGAACTTCACGTCGGAAACGACCCGGGCGCCGGCTTGAAAGCAGTACGGCCAGCCGTAATTCTTTCCCTCTTCGATGGCGTAAAACGTGTCGGCCGGACGGTGGTCGCCAAGGTGATCTGAGCCCATGTTGGTGGCCCACAAGCGACCGTTCACCCATCGAATGCCGACGGCGTTGCGCAAACCCCGCGCGTAGTAGCGCTGGTTTTTCCCGTCCGGATCCATCTCGAGAATCGTCGCCCGAACTGGTTCCTTCTCTTCACACGCGTTGCAACTGCTGCCCACGGCCACGTAGATTTTGCCGTTATCGCCGACGGCAATCGTGCGCGTCAGGTGCCAGCCACCGTACTTGTAACCCAAACCATAATCAGGAAACGTTGCCAGAACTTCCGGGTCGCCAGCCGGAGCTTCACTGGCGGCTTCGTAGCGATAACGCACGAGCCGATCGGTCAGCGCGAGATAAAACCAGTGCGTCCCGGACGCATCGGTATAAAAGGCGACGCTGTTTGGATTGCGCAGTCCGGTTAGATACTTCGTTAACTTTCTGAACTGGCGCGTGGCCGGATCGAAGTCTTCGAGAATGTAAACGACGCCGCGCTTGTTGTCGGTGAGGTTGTACATGTCCGTGACGAAAATTCGATCGTCAGGACTGCGGGCCATGAAGCGCACTCGCTTCAGGCCCTGCGCGGCGATTGCGATGCCGAAGCCGTCGGGAAGTTTTAGATCGAACGATTTCCCGTTGGCCAGTGTGATGCGATGCGTGGCCGCCAATAAACCATGGCAGTTTGCAAGACCGAGAACGACGAAAAGAACACTAAAGGCGCGTTTCACGCGGGAGAAACTAACACAGATGTCAAAGGACCCGCATGAACGCAACCAGGTCTTTCTTCTCTTGTGCTGTTAGTTTCAACTCCAGGACCAGATTGAAAAACTCAACCGTATCTTCAAGCGTCAGCAGTCGCCCGTCATGCAGATAAGGCGGCGACTCTTTGATGCCACGCAACGGAAACGTCTTGATTGCTCCCTGCGCCGTAATCATCATGCCGCCTTCCATGCGGGGCTTGAAGAACCGTTCCACTGCCAGGTCGTGCATCTGATTGTCTGTATAGAACGGCGGCTGGTGACACACGCCGCATTGCGCTTTGCCGTTGAACAGGTCTTCACCGCGAATCTCACTCTGCGACGCTTTCGATCGATCCAATCGCCCAAGCACGTTCAGTTTCGGCGCCGGCGGAAAGTCGAGCAATGCCTGGAACTCCGCCATGAAGTGAACTTGCGAACCACGCTCGAGCACGTTCACGCCTTTCTTCGTCGCGATCACAGGATCGCCATCGAAGTACGCTGCGCGTTGCTCAAACTCGGTAAAGTCTTCGACGTTCTTCATCGCTCTCTGCGATCCGAAGAGCCTTTGAATGTTGACGCCGCGCAGCGACGTTGTCTCGATACGGCGTCGATTCTCCTGTGGGCGAATATCGCCGACCAGGTGAAACGCCGCCGACGTGTGACCATTCACATGACAATCAAAACAAGCCACGCCGAGCATGCCGTCATCACGTTCAGTTTTGCGATCCGCGGTGGCATTGAACTGTTGCTGCGGAAACTGCGTGACTAGCAGACGCAAGCCTTCGAGTTGCTTCGGATTCAGAATGCCATTGAACAACTCGTAAAAATTATTTGCCGTGATCAGTTGTCCCTTGGAGACGTCGCCGAGATCTTTGCGCGTCGTCAGGAACATCGCCGGCGGAAACTCCGGCAGGAAATGATCCGGCAGATCGAAATCCATGTCGAAACGTTCGACACGCGGCAACAGCTTGATCTCAGCTTGCGGAAACACCATGCCGCCCACAGGGTGATTGACGTGTGGCAGCGGCAGGTAAGGGAAGGCATCCTGATCGCGGATCGCTGCCGGAGTCATTTGTCCGAGCCGATCCCATGTCAGGCCGGCTTTGAGTTTCGCAGTCGGCCCGACGGGAATCGGCTTACCGCGCGTCATACGCACGCTTTCATCGACGCGGCGGGTAAGATCGTAACGTTCGTCGAGCAATCGCTGGTGGGCCGCCGCCACTGCGGCTTTCCCGGCCTTGTCGCGTGCTCGCACGACGTCAAATGGTTCTTCGATTACGGGTGAAAATGAAGACGGTCTCTGTTGTTGCGCGCGTGCTGCGTCGGTGACGATCAGGATCGCTGCGGCTCCGAGGACACAGATCGCCGCCAGAAGCACTTTCAGTCGTCTTGGGTTATTCATGTTGGGAATAACACGCGAGCTGCCGGATTATTCCCTGGAATTTTTATGTTCGTTAAGTGTTAATCTAGAATAGCTTCCGAAACGGACAAGGATCATGGACGACCCTGTTAACAACACGGTCTTCAGTCACGCCGCCCTCGCGCACATCGATGCGCTCTACGGGTATGCCATGACGCTCGTTCGTGACGCGACCGAAGCCGAGGATCTGGTCCAGGAAACTTACTTGCGCGCCACAGGCGCAGCAAACCAGCCGCCGCCCAGCGATAATCTGAAGGCGTGGCTGTTTGTGATAATGCGAAATGCCTGGCTAAATCAGTTGCGGCACAACCAGAGTGGTCCGCGCTTTGTCGAGCTGGAAACGAACGAACAGACGGAAGACGCGCGCGCTAATCCGCTGGTTGTTTACCTGCGAAAGTTGGAACGAGAACAGGTGCGCGATGCGATACAGAAACTCCCTGAAGCGTACCGAGAGATTGTCGTCTTGCGAGATATTGAAGGGTTCACCTACCAGGAGATTGCGATGGTGTTGGACTGTCCGGCGGGAACCGTGATGTCGCGACTGGGGCGCGCTCGCGCGAAACTCCGAGCTTCGCTTTCGACTTGGCAGGCGATGAGCCGGGGCAGCCGCGCGCGTGCAGTGTGATTTTTTGAATGAAGAATTGCGAAGACATTTGTAGACGTTTGAATCTGTATCTCGACGACGAGTTACAGGGTGACGAACGTGCAGCCGTCGAGACCCACTTGCAGGAGTGTGAATCGTGCGCGTCGATCTTTCAGCGTGAACTGTCGTTTATCAATGCGATCAGGGAATGTGGACCACTGCACGTCGCTTCGCCGGAGTTGCGTGCGAGGGTTCAGGAAACACTGGAAGGATCGCAGCGGGCGATGGCGGCTTCGCGAACACGGCGTTTCGGGTTTTCGCGTGTACGCCTCACGTGGGGACTGGCGGCCGCCGCAATACTGCTCGTGCTGGTGCTACCGATCGTCATCTGGCGCGTGACGAATCGTTCGACTCAGCCGGCGCCTTCGAGTTTTGCGCTGATGGCCGCGGAAAACCACTTGCGACACGCGCGTGGGCAGTTGCCGCTGGAGATCGAATCCGCAACGCCGCAGCGCATTTCGGACTGGTTTGCGAACAAGGTTAATTTCAGCGTCAAACTGCCGAACTATCAGGAGTCGTCAGGACAGGAAAAACTCTACACGCTCGAGGGCGCGCGGTTGGTCGGATACAAAGATGATTACGCCGCTTATGTCGCGTACAAAATGAAGTCGCGGCCGATCAGTTTGGTAATCACGTCTGATTCTGTTGTTAAACCAACGGGCGGCGAAGAGATCGTCGCGCGGGGTCTGACGTTTCACTACAACGCGATCCACGGATTGAAAGTGCTCACCTGGTCCGATCGTGGACTCACTTACGCACTCGTCTCCGATCTCGAAGAGCGTGGCCAGCAGTCGTGCATCGTCTGCCACCAGGGCACGAAAGACCAGGACCTCATCGCGCCGCTGAAGCCGCGCTAAATCCGCGACTTTCGGGAGGCACTACCCGACTTCCAAAAGGCTGGTTCTTCGTAGACATTTTTTGTACACTGGCGCCCGCAAGAGCCCCGCTCCCCGTTCAATGCCGCTAGCCTTCGAAGGTGTCTGATGTCTCAGTATTCCCTTGGAAAACCCCTCAAAGTCAAAAACTGTCTTTTTCTCGCAGCATTCCTGGCTGTTGGTTTTGTTGGTCTAAGCGACCGTCTCTTAAACTCCCATTCGAAAGCGGCCGCGGCAACAACCTTCACGGTGACAAGCGCTCAGGACGCCGGCCCAGGATCGTTGCGCCAGGCGATTCTCGACGCTAACGCCAGCGCCGGTCCCGATGTAATCAACTTCAGCATCGGCTCCTTCCGGCAGACCATCGTCTTAGCTTCAGCGTTACCGGTCATTACCGATCCAGTGACGATCGACGCCACAACCCAACCGGGATTTGCGGGAGTACCGCTTATCGAAGTTCAACCGGATCGCACGCTCGTTTTCGACGGCTTCAAGATCATCGGCGGCAATAGCGTTTTGCGCGGGTTGATCCTCAACAGGTTTCGCGGGCACGCGATCGTTCTCGAAAACGGCGGAGGCAATGTAATCGAAGGTAATTACATCGGAACCGACGTTACCGGCACGGTAGCCGCAGGGAATTTCTCGAACGGCGTTTTTATCCTGTCCTCAAGCAACAATCGAGTCGGAGGCCTGACAACGGCAGCGCGAAACGTCATTGCGGGAAACTTCGGAAATGGCGTGCACATGGCGCTGGGCGCTTCCAACAACCTGGTCCAGGGAAATTACATCGGCATCAGCGCCCAGGGCAATTTCGCCGTGCCGAACTTCAATCACGGCGTGCTCATATTTAATAACGCTCCCAACAACACGATCGGTGGAACTACCGCGGCGGCAAGAAACGTCATTTCAGGAAACCAAAACGACGGAATTTCAATCGATTCTTCCAATGGCACGGTAATCCAGGGAAACTTCATCGGTACAAATGCGCAAGGCGATGCGGCAATAAACAACATAAGCGATAACCTGGCGGTTGCTAACAGCAGCAATACGCTCATCGGTGGTTCGACGGCGACTCCTGGAACCGCGCCCGGTAACGTGATCGTCAGCATGTTCATCTTTGGTGGCTCACAAACGTTGGTTCAGGGAAATCTGATCGGCACCAATGCTGCCGGCACGGCGAAAATCTCGAATTTTGGAATCGGCGTGGCGATGTGGGGCGACGTCGTAATCGGAGGCTCGACCCCCGGTTTGCGTAACGTAATCTCGGGCTTTAATAGCGGCGTCTTGATTGCGAATGCCGGTAGCGGTTCGATTCTTGGCAACTACATTGGTACTGACATCACTGGAACAACTGCGATTCCGAATGGGGTCGGCATCGAGAATATAACTAACCCTAAAGATACGAAGATCGGTGGGAGCAGTGCCGGTGAAGGAAATCTTATCTCGGGAAACAGCGTCGGCATACAGCTTAAAAACAGCAGTTCTATTGTTAAGGGAAACCTCATTGGTACTCAGAAAGACGGCACAACATCCCTCGGAAATACTTCGCATGGCATTCAGATTACGGAACGTTCGAGTGAGAACGTCATCGGCGGAACAGAAGCTGGAGCAGCTAACACGATTGCTTTTAACGGTGCTGGCATCTTTATCCTTCCGCCCTCCGGTAATTCCAACTCGACGAAGAACCGAATTCGAGGAAATAAGATTCACTCCAACGGGGAGCTCGGATTCGATCTGAACGCTGATGGCGTTACTTTGAACGACGCTGGCGACGCAGACAACGGCGCCAACGGACTACAGAATTATCCGAATGTTCTCTCGGTTACGACCGGAGCCACGAGCACAATTGAAGGCACTCTCAACAGCACGGCCAGCAGTTCATTTACTCTTGATTTCTACGTCAGCGATGCCTGCGACTCTTCCGGCTTCGGCGAGGGCGAGACTTTCATCGGCTCGACACAAACGACTACCGATGCAAATGGCAATTCAGCTTTTTCCGTGAGTTTTCCAGCTTCGTTTTTGACAGGATCCGCAATCACTGCCACCGCGACGGACGCCGGCGGTAACACATCAGAGTTTTCGGTATGCCGGGTTGTGAATCAGCCTGGTAGCGTGCAGTTCATTGCCGTTCAGTACTTTGTAGAGGAACAAGCGAGTGTCGCAACCATCACCGTCTCGAGAACTCTGGGTACCGCGGACACCGCTTCGGTCGATTTCTCAACGAGCAGCGGTACGGCTACAACGGGAATTGATTTTACCGCGAGTTCAGGTACGTTGACGTTTGGACCAGGCGAAACAATTAAGACGTTCACGGTCCCAATTCTTGAGGACCAACTTGACGAGAACTTAGAATTCCTGAACCTCGCACTCAGCAACCCGACCGGAGTTACTCTGGGCCTTGTCAGCACCGCAATGTTGAATGTGGGTGATAACGATCCATCGCCAACAATTTCGATTAGCGACGCGACCGTAGGCGAAGGAGATAGCGGTCTCACCGATATTCAGTTCAACTTGAACCTTTCGGCGGCGAGTGGACGAAACGTGAGTGTTCGTTTCAACACGTTTGGAGTAAGCGCGTTTGCCGGCTCGGATTTTCAAGCCCTATTCAGTCAGACTGTCACTTTCAGTCCAGGCGAAACCACCAAGCCCATAACCGTAAAAGTCGTAGGCGATACTTCGGTCGAGCCAGCCGAGACGTTCCTGGTTAGTCTCAATCTGCCGATGAATGCGACGATTTCAGATAATACTGCCGTCGGAACGATCATCGACGACGACTCGCTTCTCTTATTAACGGAAGAAGGTAGCCAGCAGGCGCTGAGTCTGGAATCAGTTTTCTTTGTGAGGGATCCTTATCCAGTCGCTAGCATCTTCAATTTGAGTGACGACGATCGCACGCGAATTATTCTCTTTGCGACCGGGCTTAAGCTTGCGCCGGGCGAAGATGCCACAGCGGTCACGGTAGTAGCTCAGGATCCGAACGTTGGAGTTCATCCCGTTCAGGTCGAGTTCGTCGGTCCTGTGCCGTCGTTCAATTGGCTGACGCAGGTGGTGGTTAGGCTTCCTGCCGGTCTCGCAGATAAACCTTCGGCTCTAATATCGATCACTGTTCATGGCGTCACGAGCAATCAGGTGCTGATCACGATCAAAGCTCCGTGAACGCTAACTTTGCCGCGAGTACATTTTGATCACCCGCTCGAT
>CBFGMX010000055.1:0-30241 GCA_965649955.1 uncultured bacterium | reverse complement strand
GGCCGCAACTCAGATCGCTCAACGATTTTATCGTCGCGTAGTCGAGAAACGTTGCGAGATTGGCGTGAATCAGCGATTCATTTGCGAAGAAGAACCGATCTTCGACAAAGCTTCCAGCAACGTTGAAGTAACCCGGTCGCGGCGTCAGCGGTGACAACGGAGGCGCGCTTAAAGCCAGGACAAACACCTGGTGATTCGTTAATCCTGGCGGAAAGCCGGGCACCATTGACGGCGCATTCGGCGCGATCTGGGCCAACTGGCTCAGCGCTTTGATGCCTGGACCACTTTGGCCGTCGTAGTACACACCGCCTGCCAGCATCGCGTTGAATGTGTTGCAGAAGTTCTGATTGATCGCGCGGACGTTGGCGTCCGTGTCGTAGAGCGTTCCTTCTATCAGGATCGCGCCGGCGTAATCGTTCGGACGCGCGTTCAAGCTTGCCTGCGCAATGATACTGCCATTGGATAGACCGCCGATGACGATCTTGAGACCCGGGTATTCGCCGGCGATCTGTTGGCGGATGAATTCGACGTCGTCCACCATCGTTTGCAGTCCCCAGTCAGCCATGGGCGAACAATCGATAGCCCCACTCTCGCACGATCCCGCGGTAAGTCCCTGCACGCGTGGCGAATAGCCAACGACGAGAAAGTTGCGCCGCGCAAAAAACGCGACGAACGAGTTGTTGTAATCGCCGTTTTCACCGGCTTCGTAGTTTTGGAAGCCGCTGCCGAGTGGAGGGGCCATAATTATCGCGGCTTTGATCACATCATTCGGCAAAGGCTTCATGACCTTCGTCATAAGGAAGCGGTCCAGTGGATTGTTGCCTTCCTGGACCGTCGTTACGGTCTTGCTCAGATCGTCGCCGACGATGGAGTTTTGCGTGTTGATGATTTGATAAGGCTGCGCGTTAGCAATTGAGGCAACGAATAAGAGCTGCGCCAGGATGACAAGTGCGAAAAAGGTTCGTTTACAAATGGCTGGCCGCAGGGAAGTTGTCGTTGTTTCAAGGGTCAGGGTATTCAATGTAGTCGTATTCACTTTCCTTTTCTCCTTCTAGTTTCGTGAGGCGGATGCGATTGAGGTTCACTCGCTCGTGGGTCTTCTTAGATTGGCCCGCTCCGCGCGTACATCTACTAAGGCGAAGGAAGTGCGAGAAAAGTATCATCCGGGTTAGACGAAATTTTTCTGGTTCCGGAGATGGCGATTGCTTCGAGTGAGCATCAGTCTCGTGATAACCTGCGGCCGCAGCAATCATTCCCGAAACTTCGAAAGAGACACAAGATGATTAGAAAGACGAGCGTTCACCTTGTTGCATTGATGCTTGTAATGATTGTTTCCGTTCCGGATCTGCTGGCGCAGAAACGTATTAGTTTTCGAAAAGGCGCCAGCTCTGCCACCGTGCGCGGCAGGATAGGAGCGAATGGTTATACCGAATACGTTATCAACGGCCGGGCGGGACAAGTGATGACGATCAAGATTACATCCGGCAATGGCGCCGTCACCGTCAACGCCGGTTCAGCAAGCGGTAAGGATTTCAGTTTAGAAATGACGGGCGGCGATCACCTGCTCTCGATCGTCAACACCGCCGCCACCGCAACAAACTACACTTTAACCGTAACCATCCAGTGACTCGGGACGCTTTACTTCGGTGCGCTTGTTGCGGTTTGAACACCACCTCGCAACACCACCTGTCCTTTTCGAGAGAAGTTGATCGATTCGCCCAGAATCCGCGTCGCTTCCTGATCGGCATGGAACCCGTTTGAGTTCTCTGACTCGATGAAGTCGACATAGAACTGCGCGCGACGTTGAAAGTCCTGCGCAGTCGTAATCGCCGCGTCGTTGCGACCGGAATCTCTCGCGGCCTTGATATCGTTAATCAAGTCAACCAGCGCATCCATCGCGAGATTGCGAAGATTGTGCGTGCGCTGCTGAATCGTCTCTACTCTCGCCTTCAATTCTTCCTCAGACCACTTGTGGCACGTCTGGCACGCCCGGTTGATGTTCAGCATCGGCGAACGCACGTGATGATCGCTGATCTTCAACGCACCCTCGCGTTTGTAAGGCATGTGGCAATCCGCGCAAACCACTCCCGACCGCGCGTGAATCCCCTGGTTCCACATCTCAAACTCCGGATGCTGTGCCTTGAGCACGGGCGCTCCCGTCAACCCGTGTTCCCAGTCTTTGAACTTCTGCTCGTCGTAAAACGCGAGAATGTTCTCCACCTGAAGACCCTTGGCCCAGGGGTAGACCAACCGCTTCTCCGGACCACTGAAGTGATACTCGTCGTGACACTGCCCGCAGACGTAAGCCCGCATCTCCTGCCGCGTTGCTTGTTTGTTCACGTCGTAATTCTGAATGCCCTGCGAGGCTTTCCACGCGCGCATGCCTTCGATGAAAGCCGGGCGCGTAACCCGTAATTGCATCGTCTGCGAATCGTGACAGTCAATACAGGCAACCGGATGCGTCACGACCTTACGCGCCTCGAAATACGGCATCTTGTTCAGCGCCTCGAAGCCCTTGACGATATCGCCGCCGCCGAGCTGCTTGTAAGCGACGTAAACGGAAGCGTGACAGTTGACACACGTGCCCGGTTGATTCGCAACCTGCTGGCGTTCGGTGAACATCTGATCCTCGAGCATGTACGCATGGCCACGTTCTTCGCGGAAGTCTTTGGAGAACGCATAACCGGCCCACATCGTTTTTAATCGCGGATCTTCTTCGAGTCGTGACTGGGCCACGACCGAACGCGGATCAGCCTGCGTCGGCGTGCGAGGTTCCGCTTCGCTGCCGCCATAGCGCGTACGAACCTGGTCGGTCGTCTTCAGGTAATCGTCGTATTGAAGCGGAAAATTTTTGCCCCAGATGCTGGGATCGATCGTGTCGTCATTGAGTTCGACGACCTTGAAGAAAGGATTGCGCGCTTCCTGTTTGCGCTGGAAGATGTTGATCAGAAGCGCCAGACCCAAAACAGTAGCCAGCACGACCAGCCCTACGAATCCCATAAACCGCAGTGAACGATGTTTGTTCTGATTCTGTCCTGCCACAATGTTCTCCAACTACCCTAATGCATGTGACCAACTGAGTTATGACAACGAATACAACTGGTGCGCTCATTTTTCGCTTCCGCATGCGCGCCTTCAATGGCGTTGACAATTTCCTGGTGACACTTACGGCACGCCTGCTCAGTCACCTCGCGACCGCGCGGAGTGATATGGATGTTGTCTTCAAACCAACCGGTAGTGAAATAGTAGGAGTGCCAGAAACCGTTACGCGCTTTAGTTGCGTACTTGGCTATCAATCCGGGCGGAGTATGGCAATCGTTGCAAACGGCTACGGCTCGATGGCTCGACTTCACCCAACCGTTGAACTGGTCCTGCATGACGTGACAATTCACGCACGCTTCGGCGTTGTCAGTCATGTATGAATAGCCGCGTGCGTAGACGAACGTATACGCACCGACACCCAACAACACACCGACCGCGATTCCCAGGATTACACCCGGCACTACATGGCTCATAAGAAACTACGAAATCTCAAAACTGCCATCGCGTTCCGGTGTGACAACGTTTGCAGACTGAAAAATCATCGCCGCCGAAGGCGCGCTTGCCGTCATGGCAGCTCATGCAGCTCTCACTGCCGGGCCTGGCGTGATGGTTCAGGGGCGCCGGAGAAGTCACCTGCCTTCGTTGCGGCATTCCTGCTCTCACCTGATGGCACTCGGCACAAGTGATCTTTGAATGCTTCGCATGGTTGAACCCGACGCGGAAGGCTGGTGCGTTATCCGGAGTGCGCCTGTAGCTGCCTAATTGGTGGCACGTGCGGCACGAAGAGATATCACGTCCCCGCGATTGCGCGCGCGGGGTATGACATCGATAGCAGGTTGCGTGAGCGTTGAAGCCTGCGGGGATCGACAATGCAACGCCTCCACGCGAGGGCCGGTGACAAGTAGCGCAGCTAACACCCTCCATGGTCACGTGGCGCGAGTGATCGAACGTCATGCGGAAGCTCTTAAGACGCGGGAACGGCTTCATGGCGCCAGACTTCACATCTGTATGGCAGATCGTGCAGATCGGGCTGTCGGAGTTGGAAAACTGCTGCGCGTGACAACCTGCGCACGGCGCGTGATCCGACCGTCCCGGAAGCTGCGGTCGCGGCGAGTTGCTCTCGCGACGATGACAGAGGAGACAGGGCAGGCGCGCATGGTTTCTGCTGTTGTGCAGAAACTTTGAATAATCCAAACCTTCGGGTGGCTGAACCTGCGCCTGTTGGCCCGCCTGAATCGTAGATGCCGTCGTCGCGCGGTACTGGAGGACGTAACCAAGCGTTACGATAACGACAAGACAGGTCAACGCAAACGAAAGTTGTTTTTTTATTTGTGTCGGCACTGGCTATTTTGCAACCGGCTGCCGGCTCTCGATGTGCCTGATCTTCAGGTACACCAGCAGCGCAAGAAAAAGAATGAAGACCAAAGAAATTGCCAGACCTTTGCGTCTGAAACTTAGTTCCGCCAGAGCGCCCAGTCCGGCTTGATAACCTTTATTCGCGACTTCGAGGCCCGGCGCAACAACCTTCTCGACTTCGTCAGTCGAAGAAGCATGAATCAGCACCCGCGCGTGCGTTAAGGCGTCCGTTGCGCCCTTCAACTCAAACTTTGGCTTGCTCACCTCCATTCCCTTGCGTTCGGCCAGACTCAGGATATCGTTCGACTTGTCGATACTCGCAATAAGCTCGTCGATACGGGAACGCATTTGACCCGCTGCGACAAAACCCTTGTCGCCACTGGAATGACAGTTTACGCACAACGCCCCTTGTTCTGTGCCAATCATCTGATCGGTGGGTACGGCAATGTCATGATTACTGTGGCAGGTAACACACTCAGCAAGCCCTTGCTGATCGAAAGCAGCTTTGTGCGGGCTTGTTTGAAACAGATCTGCCTGACGTGCATGACACTGTCCGCATACGTTCGCTACGGAAGCGATGCCGGGCGGAGCTGCGCCATGATTGCCGTGACAGTCGTTGCAGGTTGGCGCCGACAAGTCCTGTTTCTGGTAAAGGGCGTTTGCATGAACGCTCGTTTTGAACTTGGCCACTTGATCGCTCGGAATCTTGAACGCGCTCATGTACTCAGCGTTGCCGTGGCATTTCGCGCACGTGTCAGCCACGTTGAGCGGATAGACTGACGAAAGCGGATCATTAACTGCCCTGATGCCGTGCACAGTGTGACAACTGATGCAGGTCGCCACTTTCTGTTCCCCAGCCCTAAGTAGCTGGCCGTGGACGCTGGTGTAGTACTCCTTTTCCTGATCGACACGTAGCGAGGGATTGAAGCGCTTCATCAGGTTGGCGTCGCTATGGCATTTGCCACAATAAGCCGGAATGTCGAGCGCGCGTGGTTTTCCCAGATATCCCTTCCGCGGGTCTTTCGCGGCCTCGCTGGTGTCGGCATTAGGATCGCCGCCATGACAATCGTTGCAGGAGAGACCACGACCCCGGTGCACGTCATTTTCGAACAGCTTGGCCGGCGCACTGAGCCGTGAATCTTCCAACTTGCCGTGGCAATCGATGCATGAGTTCTTCTTTTGCGCGGACGCCAGCGTGAAAAGTGCCAGTAGGACCATGCCTGCCAGAGCCGGCCTGATTCGCTCGAATTGGTGATCCATTCTCGTCACCTCGTTATGTCACATAACCGACGACTGTCATCACAACGATGAAGAGAAGCGCTACGACGCCAATGATGTTGAAGACCAGCGTGCGCCTCCGATTCCCCGGTCCCCGATCCACAAAAGGCACGATAAACAAGAGCAGCGCGACGATGTTGAATGCCATGATCCCGAGCACTTCGCCATCCAGCCCCAAAATCTTTGCCGGCAGTAGCTTTAGTGTTTGGAACATAAACAGGAAGTACCACTCGGGTTTAATACCCGCAGGGGCCGGCGCAAAAGGATCGGCTTTTTCCCCAAGCTCCCAGGGAAATAGCGCGGCGAGCGCGGCCAGCACCCCGATTGCCAGAATCCAACCAATCAGATCGCGCAGCAGAAAGTTGGGAATAAACTTCATCTTTCTGACGTTTTGCTTTTGCACCGATGGCGGGACACTCATGCCGTGCAGTTGGACCAGCAACACATGTATCAGCAGGAATACCGTAGCCGTCGCGGGAAGCACCGCTACGTGAAAGCCAAAGAACCGTGTGAGCGTCGCGCCTGTCACGTCATCGCCACCGCGCAGGAACCTGAGCACAGGGCGCCCAATAACAGGAATCACGCCGGCTATCTCCGTACCGACTTTCGTAGCGAAGAATGCAAGCTTGTTCCACGGCAGAAGGTAGCCGCTGAAACCGAAACAGATCACAATGAAAAACAGAAACACGCCACTCACCCACGTCATCTCGCGCGGCCGGTAGTAAGCTCGGAGAAAAAACACGCTGAACAGGTGAATGAATAACGTGGCGACCATCAGGTTGGCTGACCAACTATGGATGGAACGTATTAACCAACCAAACTGCACCTCCGTGACGATGAACTGCACACTCTCGAACGCATTTTCGGCACTGGGTCGATAGTAGAGAAGCAGCAGAATTCCGGTGACTACCTGAACGACAAAAAGGAAGAGAGTCATGCCGCCAAAGTAGTACCAGATCGAATGACGATGGACGGGAATCTCTTTCTTCTGCGCTAACTCGGAAAGAGTGTTGATTGACAGGCGCTCGTCGAGCCAGTCTTTCATCGCTGTTACTCGCATAGCCACCTTGCGGCAGTTGATGCAGTTTGAATTCTTCGTAGCAGAGTGCGGTCCAGGTTAATGCGAGCCACCTCGCTTCCACGCTCGGTCAAAAGTGCTTCCGTATTCAGGTCGTGGCGATGGCGCGCCCGGGCTGGCGATGCCTGCTGCGTACTTAGACTCCGAACTGCTAACTACCTCCTTCCTCAAGCTTTGCTGACGACGATTTCATCGCCGCGTGTGTTCACCTTGAATTCTTCCAGTGGACGGGGCGGTGGACCGCCAATGTTCTTGCCGTTCAGGTTGTAGTGCCCGTTATGACAGGCGCACCAGATATGTTTTGTTTCGGCTTGATATTGGACGATGCAGTCGAGATGCGTGCATACGGCGGAAAATGCTTTTAATTCGCCGGAGTCGGTGCGCACCAGAATTCCCGGCTTGCTTCCAAATTTAAAGATCTTTCCGGAATTAACCGGAACCTCATTTAGCTTTGCGGCGACCACCGAGTTCTCAGTCGATTCGATTATGTGTGGCGGCGACATGAAACGGAGTATCGGGTAGATGATTGCGCCCAGGGTGGCCGCGGCACTTGTGCCTAACAGGTAATCGAGAAAACGTCGTCTGCTGGGCTCTACACCCGATGGCCCAATGGTCGGTGTGGGGCCGTCGTGCAGCATGTTACTCATCGTTATTCTCCTGTCTTGTTTCGAAGCTTAACTTCGCCTGCGCCAGCGAAGTCACGCCTTCCGGTTTATCAATAGCATTGCCTTCTACACCCATCGTGAAGCCGGGTGAGAATGAAAGCCCGCTGGTAAGCCCGCTGGAAACCCGCTGGTGAGCCCGCTGGTATTAGGGGTTCTTTGGGTGGCATTCGGCGCACTGAAACATCGAAATGTCACCCAAATTGACCGGATGTTTAAACGGCTCGTTGGCCTTGTGACAAGTCTCGCATTTTCGGTCGCTGAGGCCGCCGAGATCCACCGGGTGTCGGAACGACGCGATCTTTGCCGAAGCTTCCGGGTTCACGGAGTCGTAGATCACGGTATGACAGATGTCGCAGTCGTTGCGAATAACCTTGCCGCTATCACTAACGTGCTCTCCATCATGACAGCGAAAACAACCGGACGAATAAAGGTGACCGATGTTGTTCGGGTGCGTGGCCCAGTTCGTTCTCATCTCCGGGAAGAAATAGGTTTTAAAGAGCCGTTGCGTTTCGTTTATTGCCCCTTTTACGGCGTCGTTCCTCTGCGCGTAGAGCTCGGCGTAATTTGACTTATAGAAGCCGTCGAGGCTGGCTGCAATCGATTGAAGCGCCTCGTGCTCTGTTGTGTACGGCTTGTTCAACGTTACTGCCGCCTGTCTCTTAAGAAACGGTAGCGACGGATCGAGTCTGCCGGCAGCGAACGACTGGTCGAGCGCGGCATCCGGCGGAAGATAAACGTGTGCCGGGCGGTTGTGACAGTCCACGCAATCCATCCGTCGCTTGGCGAACGAATCGATCTGCTGCTGCGTCAGGCGCCGAGTGCGATCATGATATTCAACTATGTTCCCCTGCCTATCTTTGATTCGCACCCACGGAATGGCCTGGCGCTGGGGGTCGGTGGAGATGTAATCGATCGTGTTGGCGATGTTCATGTGCCAGTGAATTCCCGCCACCTGGCCAGTGGTCGGGCTTCCGCCGCCAACGTTGAGCAACATTCGTGTTTGCCTGTGCGTGTTCTTTTCGTCGTGCGCGTAGTGATTGAAGACTTTGAGTTGCGCGCCGAAAAACTTTTCGGGCCAGTGACATTGCTCACACGTTTCCGGCGCCGGGCGTAGGTTGTGGACCGGGGTCGTTATCGGGCGAGGAAACTTGTTGAAACTTACGGAGTAGAGCTGGTAAGCACCCGAGAGCTTCGAACGCACATACCATCCCGCACCTGGTCCAACGTGGCAATGGACGCAGCCCACCCGAGCATGCGCTCCCGCTTTATACGCCACGTATTCAGGTTTCATGACCGAATGACATGCTTCACCACAAAAGGCATCGGACTCGCTGTATTCGTAAGCCTTGTAACTGCCAAACGCGCTCGCGCAGATGAACAAAAACGTCATTACCAGAAACGTAAAAAAAGCACGGCGCGCCCGCGGGTCATTCAGGTCGAGCTTCGGATAAGCAGCTATTTCCGTCGGCGTCGCTTTGTGACGACGCCTGCGTTCCACAAATCTGCCCAGGATGATAATCAACAATCCAAAGATCAGAATTGACGGAAAGATTATGTAAGTGAGAATTCCGAGATAAGGGTTCTCCTGGTGCGAGGTGATCTCAACGAGGAACAAAAGCACCACGCTTACCAGCGCTGCGCTGGCGATCGCGGCACCTACGAAACTAATGTAATTACGGAATAAACTCGGCGGTTTAGGATTCGACTGTTCAGCTTCGCTCATTATGATTCTTGTACTTGTCCACCTTCTTGATCTTCTCGACCTGCTTGTTCTTCGGGGGCTTGCTGAGAGCGTTGTTCGTAAGCCAATTCATGCTCTTCACGGTATTGCTCTTCCGAGACGCGGCCATCCAGAAAAGCGAAGTTCACTGGATACACGTCCGGATCGAAGATTACGTGATAAAAGTGCCAGACAATGATTGCCAGTGTCGCCAACACTGCTTCGTAAAAATGGATTGCCAGGGCAATGTCAATGGTCCACCGAGGCAGAAAGGCAAAGATACCCAGCTTGAACCAAATCATCAGGCCCGTCAGGCCCATGAGTATGGTGCCCCATACGACAGCCCAGTACTCCGCTTTTTCAGCGTAACCAAAGCGCGCAATTTTCGGCTTGTCTTTCGAGAGCCCAAGATAGTAACGGAAATTACCCAACACGTCGGCGAAGTCTTTTCCTCGGACGAGCATGTCCTTCAACCACAACCGGCCTTCTTTCGCCATTGCCAGATACGCGAGGTGGTAAACGCCGACCACGAGCATAACCACCGCGGCGACGCGATGTATGATCCGTCGCAAGTATTCACTTCCACCTAATAACGAGGCCAACCAGGAATCCGGATACTGAAGTGCAAAGCCACTAAGGACCAGCGCGATAAAGCTGGTCAGCAACAACCAGTGTTGCACTCGTTGGTTCACGGTCAGGCGTACGATCTGACGTGCATGGCGTTTCTTTGCCGCAGCCTTGCGCAGCCAAATCAGGCCGTTGTGGAGTGCCATGCCGCCAATCACAAGAACGATCAGCGGAATGTAGATCCAGCGAACTATCCTGGTCCCAATCAATCCTGCGTCCTGCGCGCCGGCTGCGGACACCAATTCGGAAGTCAGGTGGATCTTGCCGGTTGCAAAGTTAGCGCCCGCGCCGACGTGACACTGTCCACAGGTTTGCGGCAGGTTGTTGGCGCTGACCATCGATTTGGGATCCGATGAAGGCAGGATGTTATGAACGCCGTGACAGCTCGCACAATTCGCTACGACTTTTGATCCAAATTGCGACGCCAAGCCGTGATAACTGTCCTTGTAACTGCTGACGCGTTCACCCGCCACTCCAAATTCCCGCGTCAGAGCGACGCCTTCGTGACAGCCTGCACACGTGTCAGTTGCCATGGCGGTCGACGCCTGCGCCGTTGCTTGTTCGACAGGCGATTTAATGCCGTGAATCCCGTGGCAATCAGTACAAACCGGAGATCGCGACACCCCACGGGTCACTGCCTGTCCATGGACGCTCTGCATGAACTCTGCGGTCTCGGCTTGATGGCATTTACTACAGGTACCCGGAATATTGACCTTGGCAATCGGCGACTGAGGATCGGCGGCCGGAAGGATGTCGTGACTCTTATGACAGTCAGTACAAACAGCGGCAGAGACGTTGCCCTGCGCGAGAGCTTTCGCGTGCACACTCTCGCGGTAAGAAAGAAACGGGCGATCGCTGATGCCGCTGCCCTTCATGACTGACTTGTCGCCATGACAACGGCCGCACGTTTCGGCGATGTTACTGCGATTGATCGTGGAACTGGTCTCGTTTGCCGGAAGGATCGTCGTCAGGTCGTGGTTTCTGGTGTGACAATCGACGCAGGTGGCGGCCTTCATCCCGCCCTGAATACCGCGAGCGTGAAAGCCGCGATCGTAGGCTGCGTGCGCGTCCGCATGAAACTTGTCGCCGCCGAGGTAGGGAAGAGTCTTACCGGGAGCGTGACATCCCTGGCAATCGAGCCTCGGACTTGAGATGGGGGATGGCGAAGGTGATGGCGCGGTTGATTGTTGAGCAACAGCACGGCCCACCGGGAAAGCCAGTGAGGCAATCAGCAGCACAAGAAATGTCGCGCAGTGCTTCATCAGAAAATACACACAGACACCTCCTGTGCTTCCTTTTCGCACAAGAGGCGTCCAAGTTGTGAATCCTAACTGTCTTCTCTGCGTAAACTTCTCTCGGAAGATTACACAGAGAATTGAAGCCGCGCGGGGCGTTTACTTCTTCAGCGACTTCATGTAAGCGACCAACGCCGTGGCCTGCTCTTCGGTGATACCTTTCTCTCCATAAGCCGGCATGAACGGAGGCTTCTCGCCTTTTTTGCCCTGAAGCACGGTCTTTACGAGATCGGCATCAGCGACGGTGGCGTCAAACTTCTTTTCCGCAGCGGCGCCATGACAAACCTGGCACTTGCCTTTGTAAGTGGCGGCCGCGTCAAAATCCTCCGCATTACCCGCTCGCGCTGCCGCCGACATAAGTGCAAAGCCGGCTACAAGCATTGTCACCACCGTGGTGAGCATCACCAGTTTCAATTGTTTCATTGGTCCCAATCCTCCCTCTCAAACGGCGTTGCCGTTGTCATCAGGAATAACGGGAGCAATGATTGTGCCGGGTCAAAACTGAGCGATTTCCGGCCGAAAACGTCAATCTTGCGAACTTTCTCGCATCGCTCTGGGAAAGTTCACGCAAATCAAGCAGCGGTCTTTTTGTGACATGCCACACACTTCTTGGAAGTGGGCGCCGTGCTTGCCCGGCCCGTTTTCGCCACTGCATCGTGGCAACCGCCACAGTTGCGATGAAGGGCCTGTTGGTTGTCGAGCGTGACGGGCTCGGCGACACCTTCGACTGTGATCTTCGGAATCTCGGGTAACACCTTCGGCTTCGTTCCCGCTCGCGCATGGCAATCCGTACAGACATTCACCGGTGGAGCACTCGGATCCTTTTCCAGCAGGTCCGCGGTCAGGGTAGTGGTCCGATCCGCGGGCCAGGCAGTCTTGTGTGGCGGATGCTTGACCGCTTCCGACGCGGGTTGCGCGGTGTGGTGACACTCGACGCAGGCGATCGGTTGAGTTCCATCGATGCTGCGGTTCTTCGTGATGTGGTCCGTGTGACTAAATTTAACACCGCCCAGCTTGGCGTAAGGCCCGAGAATGTATTCGTCTTTCGGCTTTCGTCCTTCCTGTGCCGATACATTCACCGTCGTGTTGGAACCACCGACCACGATAATTCCGCACGCGACTATAGACAAAAGAACGACCACGATTTTCATGACTTCCTCCTACTCGAACACCCTTGCTCAAAAGCGCCATGCTGCCCCTGTGTGACAGCGCTTACAAACTGAAAAATCATCGCCGCCAAAAGCGCGTTTGCCATTGTGGCACGACATACAACTGAACGCCCGTGGCGCAGCGTGATGATGCAACGGCTGAGGCGCGCTTACTCGCGTTCGACCGGCGCCGATTCGATGACACTCGTTACAGTTCAAGCCCTCAGATCGATCATGCTTCGCATGACTAAAGCCGACACGAAACGCGGGCGCCGCGGTAGACGCGCGGCGAGTTCGGCCCAATTGATGACAAGTGCCGCAAGACGAAATATCCCGCCCGCTCGACTGTGCACGCGGCGAGTGACATCCAAAGCAGTTCGTGTGCGCATTGAAACCCGCCGGTATCGACAACGCGACTCCACCGCGTAACGCTCTATGACAACTCGCGCAACCCGCGCTCTGGTGACGCGCATGATCGAAACGCGTTCCAAAACTCGCCAGCCGCGGGAAGGGCTTCACTTTTCCTGCCTGCGCGTCTGTATGACAAACGGTGCAAATCTGGTGGCTGGAGTTCGCAAATTCCTTCGCATGACAACCGGCGCAAGGCGCATGGTTCGCAGCCCCGGGCAGCATCGGACGCGGCTCGTTCGATTCTCTCCGATGACATAAGAGACACGGTAGTCGCGAATGGTTCGGGTTGTCGTGTTTGAATCTTGAATAATCGGTGCCTGACCCTTGTGAAAAAACATGGCCCGGACAAACAATAATTGTGACCGCGAGTAAGCAGCGCACCAGTAACCTGCAACATGGTCCAGTCATCCGGCTTAACTAGCTTCACTTCGTCGATTTCGGAATTGCGCTAACGTGACTTGCCGGCACGCTTTGCTTGCCAAATGTAATGTGGCACTTAGTGCACACAAAACTCGCATTCTTTTTCTTCTGGTCGATCTCGTAATTAAGAATTCCACCTTCGTCCAATGTCGCTGTTGCATGACAACCCTCGGCGCCACCACATGAGCTCACTGGCACCCGAAGCGTCTGTGCATCGACCGTGTTCATTCGTGCAGGCACGTGACAATCCGTACAAGCCAAATCCGGATGCGCGCCGCCTTCATGGCGATACGCGCCGGCCGAGATACGTTCACGCCACGCATTCAGCATCGTGCGATCGCTGATTTTCATCACCTCGGGCAGGCGGGGATCGAAATCATTCTTAACCGGTACCGGCGAACTCGGCAGCTTGTGACACGTCTGACAATCGGACGAAACGGGCGTAATTCCCGACTCAGCATTATGGCAAGTAAAACATCCCGTATGACTGTTTGGGATTGTCTTGAAGGTTCCCTTTTTCAACCAGAACCCATCGCCCAAATCTTTTGGCGCCTTCGTCACGTACTCCTCGCTCGACTGTCCTTGCGGTTGATAGGTTTGATGACACACCCCGCAGTTGGCCGGTGGCGCCTTCTGCTGCTGACCTGTCCATGACACCGTTACGAAGCGTGGCTTACTGCTTTCCGTGTTACGGCTGACTACCTCGAGATGAGTTTCGTGTGGAAAATGCACCGCAAACTCGCTGACGGAATCCCGTCGCGGGCGAGAAGGATCGGTCACGTCTCCCAGGCTCGGAAACAGGAATCGCACAGTGTTGCGAGGTGTTACTGCAACGTGGCAGTTGGAGCAGATGGCTGGCGCCGGCCGTTCGCGCGCAAAGAATTGCTGGCGGTGACAATCCAGGCACGCCGCATGTTGGGGAAATTCGGCGACGTCCTCGAAAGCAGCGTCACCTTTACGCACTTCCTTCCAGTTGGCAGTGGGAAACTTGTGGCATGCATTGCAAGCCAGCTTTTGTTTCGTGACGTGAGTCGAATGGGAGAATTCGGTGTAGTTTATGCGGGGTCGTTGCGGTGCCCTCGGCGCGGCGCGACGCGATTGTGTGCGTTGTTGCGGTTCAACGGCTGCCACCACCATCGTCAGCATTAACGCGAAAGCGAGGCCAGTCAGTGGAAATTTTAATAGTCTGAACACGCGCGCCGATAAAGAAAACCGTTCTCCCGCAAAGGCGCAAAGGCGCAAGAGAGGAGAAAACTCGCCTCCTCTGCGCCTTTGCGCCTTTGCGCGAAAACTTCTTTCAAGAAGTAAGTACTTGCTAAACCCTATTCCCTGCGACCGAAATAGAAGCGCAACGACGTATACGGCAGATGCGCATGATAATTCTGCGGCCGTGGTCCAACGATGGTGCTTTCGTTGTAATTGTAATACTGGTAACCAACATTCCAATCGAGCCGGTGATGCAACTTGATGGCGACTCGCGCCTCGGGCGATTGGAAGCTCATGGGATACGAAGCGATCAACGTGCCCGGAATTCCCGTAGGATCGGCTACGCGGGTCCCTTGGCCGGTATCTTTATTAATTCTGTAAGCGGCAAACAGCGTCGTGCGCGGAGCCAGGCGGGCCACTGACTCTACATAGAAGAAGTGGTTCCTAGTGTAGTAGAGGCTGTTGCCAAATGGATGTCGAACACTATTGAAGAAGTATTCAACGATGGCCTTGCTGTTAATCCAGTGGAAGTTGTAGCCGCCGCTAATGGAGAAATTGGAGGTCGTGGCCCAATCGATGGATGAAGTAAAGATTCTCGACTTGGTGCTTACCCCAAAGTCCGCCAACGAAACTCCCGCAATCTCCGAGGGATTGGCGTTGTTCTTCGCGATCAGCGCGAGATTGAATGTAACTCGATCAGTCGGTTTGAACCTGGTCTTCGCCCGTATGTTAGTGAAGTCGTAGTTTCCGATACGCGTGAAGACGTTGTCAGCGCTCCCGTGTTCCGCGTCGAAGTAGATGGTCCAATCGTTTGTCGGTCTGGCTTTGAAGCCGCCGATGAAAACGTGGGTGTGGTTATCTTCGGTGTGGCTCTCAGGCGCGAGTGCGGTCGGCGCGTTCGTGCCAAGATTGAAGCCGCTAATCGACTCCGTGGTGCGTCGCGTTCCATAGCGATATCCCAAGTGAATCGAGGCACGCGGGTTGAACTGGTAGTCGCCTTCGATCGTGTTCTGGATCCTCCGGTAATCTATTCCGGTGATTACGTTTCGATTACTGAAGCCGACCGTATCGGTCCTGGTACCGCGAGTAACCGAGAAGAAATCGCTGAAGAGTGCCGTGCCGTTGATCTCGAACGTCTCGACTTTAGTCGTGTTCGAGATGCGAAGCTTGTCCCCTATAAGGAACGTCAACCCCAGATCGCCAAGCCAGTTCGGACGTTCCGACTCGCCGGTTAGATTGTATTGACCGAGATTCAGAATGTTTGGAGTCGCGCCCGGTGGACTCGGTGGAAAACCTGTGATGCGTGGATTCCAGTTGCGACCGGTAAAGCTTTCAAGAAAACTGAAGTTCTGCTCGGACTTGCTGTAGATGATGCGACCGGTAACGTCAAACCTGTTCGCGATCAGTGACTGCAAGCTGAGGCGCGTGTAATTGACGCTTCCGCGTGCAGGCTCATCGCGATTAAAGCTGGTCAAACTAGCGGCGGTAGGATTGAGGTTGATCCCCGGCGTAACTCCAAGATCGATGGTCGTGTCGTCGCGAAAGCGCCGAAATCCCTGAAGGAACGAGAAGTTTACCGGCCCGACCCGCCCATCTGCTCCCACGCGGAAATCGTTGGCTCGCGAATCAATCTGCTGGAGCGTCATGAATTCGTTGCCGCCTGCATGGTAATTGATGAATGCTGGTCCACTATACCGTTCGGGAGAGTAACCGATGTTGAACCTGATGCGTTCGTTCTTCGGGAGGAGAGTGAGGTCAAAGTCTCCGATTTGGATTCGCGTGTCGTGCCCGTGTTCGCCCGTTTCCGGTTTTGGTGGAACGCTAAACTGGGCGGGACTGAATATCCAATTCGGATTCGCGAAGTTGTTCAGGAATCGGAAGTACTTGAAGCGCCGATAGGTGGCGTCGAAGCGATACCATTCGGGCTGTTCGACGCTGGCGCGAATATTCCCCTGGGGATCGGCGCCCCAACCGGTTGAATTAATCAGCAGCGTCTCGAACAGAGCACCCTCGCCGTTCGTTGACCTCAGCAAAAAAGAACTGTCAAAGAGTCGCGGACCGGTGCGGTAGTTCAGATCGCTCTGGTACTTATTGTGATCGCCGACAACGCTGGAACCTCGATAACCGAATTCAACACTCGAGATTACGGTGTAGTCGCCGGCGGGTTCGCCGCTTTCTACAGTAGCAGTGCCGGAGGAACTCGTTGTTGTTGGTGACGGAGATGGAGATGGTTGTTGTGCCGCAACGATACCTACGGTCGCGACCAGGACCACCACCAGTCCGAATAAACGCCACGATAACATTCGCTTCGTGCTCATGGAGCTAACCCTCGCTGCGGAGTCTAGACCTGCCGGGCAGGTATTCAACGTAAGCCCCGGGTTCGTTAACGGAAAAAGACCGGACTCGTTCTAGATCCGTGGATCTTGATATGGCAATTCGTGCAGTTTGCATACTGCGCGTTCTGATTATGCTGCGGACCTGCTGGCTCTTCCGCGCCGACGCCATGCGCCACGCTGTGGCACGTCAGACAGAGTTGCCCGACACGGCTTGTAATCAGTAAGCGCGGATTCGATGAACCGTGTGGTGTGTGACAGGCAACGCACCCTTCGGTTTTAACCGGAGCATGTTCGTAAACAAAAGGACCCTGCTTGTCTACGTGACACTTGAGGCAGGCCGCATCGGCGCCAGTAGCGAGCCGCGTTTGTTTCAACTCAAACCCGCCGTGCGGATTGTGACAATCGCTGCACTTCATCGCCCCTTCCAGCACCTTGTGATGGAAAGGCAATTGAAACTGATGCTTCGTCTCACTGTGACAACTCATACAGAGCTGGGGCTCGCTAGTCTTGAGTAATTTCAGACTCGCGATTCCAGGCTTTTGAGCGTTTGTCGACGAGACAAAGACGTTCGAAGCCGCGAGTTGCCGTCCCGTTTCCGGAGCGTGGGCTGAGTGGCAATCGATGCAACCGACATCGTTGCGCCAGTGCTCACCGCGCCGGAAGTTGTTGTGCTCTTCCTTGCCGGAGTGACAGCCGAGGCACGTTTCAGAAGCTTGTTTTGGCGATTTGTTTTTGAAGGAGATTATCTTCGTGGGATCGCCTTCCTCAATGTGGGCCCTGCCGGGACCGTGACAGGACTCACATCCGGTCACTTTGTTCTTCCAGCTACTAATCTTCACGAGCTTGGCATGAGAAGTATGAGAGAAATATTTAAACTGATCCTCATGGCAGGCTTGACAAGCCTCACTGCCGACGTAGTCCTGAGACTGGTAGTTTGCAAGTTCGGCGGGGCTGATTGCCGCGGATTGAGATGACTTGTTGTAAGTGAGCCAACCGATCGTGGAGACCACCAAGCCACAGATCAGGAGTGCTTTGATGACCCTATTCATCGCTGTGTCCTCGCTGAGATTTAGCGATTCAACTGACCCTGGAGCGTGAAACTGCCGAAAGTATTCTAAAGACTAACACGGCCGTTTTAATGTGACGACCGTCACGTAGCAACCTCAGCCTTCCGCAATCTCCACCAGGCCCGCATGGTCGCGAATCAAAATGCTGTCGGAGGTGATCGAAATGATCTGCTGCCGGGTGAGACTCGCCAGTAAACGGGTAACGGTCTCTCGCGATGAGCCGATCATTTGTGCGACCTCTTCGTGCGTAAAAAGTTTGTCGATTACCCTTACTCGAATATTTTCCTGCTGTTCTTTACTCCATAGAAGCAAGAGTTGGGCCAACCTGGCGCCGGCCGTTTGCGGCAAAAGCAAGGATCTCGCACGGTCGGTAAGTTGAGCCAGCTCCCGGCTCAGTAACTTTACTACGGCAAGGGCGGCCGCGTCGCTGTTTTCGACAAGGTCCTTCACTTCGGCGCGCGAGACGAAATGCACGCGCCCGGGTTCGAGGATCTTGACCGTTGCTTCGTAAGGAGAATTGCGTAGTACCGCGTTTAGACCGAGTACGTCGCCGGCCTCCGCCATGCGCAGCATTATGACTCGTCCTTCACTGGACGAGATGGAGACGGCTGCTCTACCCGTGCGCATTATGTAGATGCCGCGCGCGGGCTCGCCTTCAGCAAACAACACACTCCCTCTACCATGAAGCGCATCCAAATTCGTGATACTCAACGCGCGGATCGCTCCCAACAGCGAATGCAACTCTCCACTGGCAAGCCTGTCAGACTCTTCATCTACTTCTACATGTTGCGCGCTCGGCATGCTCATGCCCCCTGTGCCCTTTTTCGGCTCTCTTGTTGTTCTATCTTTTGTTGGTTTGATGGTGCAGCCAGATGCTGCTCAAAAAGTCGGGCTGAAGCTTCCAGAAAATCGTAGGACGTCACGATCCCCACCAGCTGATTGTTTTCGACGACAGGAAGACAACCGACCCTGTTGCTGCGCATGATCCGGAGCGCGTCAAGCGATGAAGTTGAAGGAGAAGCTGTCACCGGGTTTGCGATCATCACCTCGCGCACAGTCGTCGGACCATCGTCGCTGTTGGCGCGGTTTCCCGTGTTCAAAACGCGAAGCAGACCACGATGCGTGACGAGGCCGACCAGGTGCCCTTCGTCGTCTTCGACGGGCACGTGACGGATGTGTCGCCAGTCCATCACACTCGCTGCCAGATCGATCAGGTCGTCAGGCTTCAGCGTGAACAGATCCGTGGACATGAACTGGCCGATGGTGCGATAGCCGTCCTCCCACTCTTCCTGCTGCTCCGCACGCTCGATGGGCCAGCGGTGTACGGGGTGACCCTGCTTTTCGCCAGCCAACATCGCTGACGTCAATAATCTCTGTCGAGTATGCTTCGACCCCGAGCCTTCCATAGCGGCAAGTGATTGCATGATCCATGTTGCGCCTGTTTGTCGACTTTGCGCCCGTTCTTTCACGATGTCGAGATACTTATCGACGTCTTTAGTCGCGACCTGGGCGTCAGTCAATCCGTGACGAGCAAGCGGCAGCAGGTGGCCCAGGATCAGTTCCGGTGCGCTATAGCTTTTGCCGTCGAGCCACCGGAAGTGCGCGTCGAGCCCGTGTCGGGCGGCGCTGAAAAAGTTTAGCTTCGCATCGTCAAACGCCATGCGCTTCGAAATGTCGCCGTACGCTTCTGGCAATGCCGCCATTAAGCCCGTGAAGAACGCCGCGTTCGCAATCTCGTCGAGAACGGTTGGACCAGAAGGCAGGGCGCGATTCTCGATGCGCAGGTGGGGGACGCCGTCGGTGACTCCGTAGCACGCGCGGTTCCATCGCCAGACGGTCCCGTTGTGCAGTCGCAACGCCGCTAGTGAGGGGGTTTCACCGCGCGCCAGAACGTGAAACGGATTCTCGTTCGGCTCGATGATCATGATGGGACGAAAGCGAGTGATCTGGTCGTGAAACAGCTCGACGACTGAATTGCGCAGCCAGCAGTCGCCAAAATTGACGCGCGTGGGTTGATTGCGCGCCAGTTGCGGCCGAGAGCGTTCGTCAGTTGAATGCTGAAACAGCGCGACCCGCGTCTCCTGCCACAAACGTTGGCCAAAGAGCAGCGGCGAGTTTACGGCCGCCGCGAGCACAGGCGCCGTTATCGCCTGGGCGATGTTGTAATGATTCGCGAAATCTTTGGCGTTGCTTTGAAAGTGGATCTGAAAACTCGTATTGCACGACTCCATCATAATGTTGTCGTGCGTCAAGTGCAGTTCGTCGAGACCTTTGATGTGAATCGAGAGTGGACCACCGCGCAGGCGAATGACACCACGGTCCAGCTCGTGATAACGGGCGACCGGAGTGAGGTTTTCGAGCGTCAGATCCGATCTTTGCAGCGTCGGCAAAATGCCGGAGAGTAGGACGTCGGCCTTCTGAGTCGCGGCCCCCTTGCGCGCCAGGTCGATCAAATGCCGGAGTTCCAGTTCCATGCGACTGAAACAGTTGCCTGTGAGCGAGAGCGGTGTAAGGTTCGCCTCGAGATTGAACCGGGCGATTTCAGTTGTAAGTCGCGGATCGTTGGTCTGCTCCAGCACTTCCAATGAGACCGGAGCAGGTCGCATGTAACGATCGACCAGAAACATCTCCTGCTCAGCGCCGATGCGTGTGACTCCGTTCTCGACGCGACCGTCTTCGAGCATGAAGGCGAGCGCGCGCAGGTCTTCGAGCAGCGCCTTCATAAAGGCCTGCGACTTCTTTTCGTCACTCTGTTGTTCGACCTTATGTTCGCCCATTTCACCCCCGGAAAATTTTTTTACGAAGCTACTGCGTGCTGCCACTCGCGTTGCTCGGCGGTTTCTGTTTCGTTCTCCTGCACCGTTGGCTTCAACGGACGCGCGACGAGGACAGGACACGGTGCTTGTCGTAGAACGCGATCGACATTCGATCCAAACAGCGCCCGCATTCCAAACCCCGCTCCGTGCGCGCCAACACTGATCAGATTGATCTCGTTCTTCTCGGCGTAGTTCAGGATTTCCCGGTACGGATTTCCCTCACTTACCGCCGTGGTAACTGAACACCAGAGGTGAACGTCGCTCGGCACGACTCGCTGCAACCGGCGCGCGGCGCCATGGTACGCCGATTCGCCCTTGAACGGATACCACGCGATCTCCGGCTCGTTTATTGAACGCGGCGGCAAAACGTGAAGCAGGTGCAGTTCCGCCTGATTCTCTTGCGCGATCGATAAACCGTACTTCAGCGCGAGCTCGGAAAAGTCAGAGAAGTCGTACGCCACGAGCACGCGCTTGAGGTCCATCTTCAGTTCATCGCTGATGAACTCCCGCTCGTCGTTGTGCATAACAAGTACCGGACACGGAGCGCTACGGCAAACCGACTCGGCCGTTGAACCCAGCAGGGCTGCGCGATGGGGCCGTCGCCTCGAGCGCATCACGATCAGGTCAGCGCGCTCGGTTTGCGCGCACCGCATGATCTCCTCGTCGATGTCGTCCGCGGGCTTCACGACGACTCGCCAGCGCGCGCCTTTAAGATCGGCAGGACTGACGTGTTGCAGGAGCGAGCTTTCGAGCAGGCTGAGCTCTTCTTCAGCATCGGGTCCGTCCGTGCAGTGAACGAGGATCAATTCTGCTTCGTGAGCGCGCGCCAACGCCAGCGCGTAACGCACCGCGTTTCCGGAATAGGGGGACAGGTCAGTGGGGCAAAGAATGCGTTGGATATTAATCACGGTGCCTCTCCTTTATGTCTGCTACGGTCTGATCGCTACCTTCATCACGCCATCAAGTCGCTCGCCGAACAGGTCGTAAGCTGCTGCGATGTCATCGAGAGCGAACGTGTGCGTGAGCAGGGGCGTCAGATCGACGCGGCCATGACGAACAACTTCCATCAACCTGCGCATGCGTTCTTTGCCACCGGGACACAGCGTCGTAACGATGCGGTAGTCGCCGATGCCCGCTGCGAATGCGTCATAAGGAATTTGGAGCTTGCCGGAATAAACGCCAAGACTCGACAACGTTCCGGCGGGTCGCAAACTGCGCAACGCGCTCTCGAAGGTTTGCTGCGTGCCCAGCGCCTCGATCGCTACGTCGGCGCCTCCGCCCGTCAACCGCCGCACTTCAGCCGCCACATCGCCACCGCGAAAGTCGATCGTGACGTCCGCGCCCATTCGTTTCGACATTGCGAGCCGAGCGTCGTCGCCGTCGACGCCGATTATTAACGACGCGCCCATGAGTTTGGCGCCGGCTGTTGCACATAAACCGATCGGACCTTGCGCAAACACGACGACTGAATCGCCGATTTTTATCCCCGCCGATTCCGCTCCACCAAAACCAGTCGAAGCGATGTCCGCCAGCAGGACCACTTGTTCGTCCTTCAGTTCGTCCGGAATCTTCGCGAGGTTGGCCTGCGCGTTCGGCACTTTTAGATATTCAGCCTGGGCGCCGTTGATCGTGTTTCCGAAGCGCCATCCGCCGAGTGCCTCGTAACCTTCGCCGTGTCCACATTGCGCCGCATGACCCGACAAACACGCACGGCACTGGCCGCACGGAGTAATAGCACCAACCAACACGCGATCGCCGACGTTGTATCCCGTAACGCCATCGCCGAGCTCTTCAATCACGCCAACTGGCTCGTGGCCGATCACCAGACCGGGGGCAACCGGATACTCACCTCGAACGATGTGCAGGTCTGTGCCGCAAATCGTCGTGAGCGTCACTCGAATGACCGCTTCGCCTATCCCGGCACGCGGTTTCTCTACTTCTTCGACGCGAATCTGGTTCTTACCGTGAAAGACGTTTGCTTTCATTTCGACACTTCCCTTCGGCACCGGTGCCCCTGGTCCAAGTTTCAATGCAATGCTGAGGAGATGTCCTGCACCGATTCAGCATCCCCGTTGTGTTTCACGAAAACAGTCTTCACAGGCGATGTGAGAAACGCTCTTTCCTCGACCCACATTTCCAACCGGGAACCGACACTAATTGTGCCGCTTTTGAACGCGTCTCCAACGACGGCAGAGCCACGCACCAGCGCTTCGGTCGGCTCGACGATGTAATCGCCGCCTTCGACCAACGCGCGTCCCGTCCTGGGATCCAGCAGCAGGATGCGATAGTCGCTGTTATGCGTTCGCAGCAGGATCGTGTCGAACGGTTCCAGCGTCTCCAGGATGACGTCGCCGGATAAGATCGTCTCGCGCGTTGGATTAACCGTCTCGCCGTTCCAACAGTTGAGACAAAGAGCAAGGGCAGGATCGATAGCGAGTCTCTCGTCGTCGATGGCTTGCCCGCATTTGGAGCAGTTGCCGTAGGAGCCCGACATGAGCCTATCGAGAGCGTCGTCAATTTTGCGCAAGCGCGCCTGGAGCCATTCCCGGCGCTCGTCAGTCGCGGGTTCACGTTCCTTCAGCAACGCGCGGCAAATCTCTTCGCGCTCTCCATGTAAGCGATTCCAGATTATTCCGGCCCGGTCTCCGATTGGGATGTCAACCAGGTGAATTGTGCGATTCTCGTTCATGATAATGCCCCCATTGCTAAGAATTATGAATGCTTAGTTTCCCAATATTTCTTTTGTGCCTGTTTGGCCCAACTCCAAAACCGGCCTTGTCTCACCGTCGCGGGCTCATTGAGCCCGATGTCCTTGTGCATATAAAGACCGTTGCCGCCGATGTCGTCGATTACAAACCGCATCTCGTGCGAGTAATGTGCCACGGGTTCGCGTCCTTCAATCTCCGCCGCGAGGTTAGTCGCCGCCACTTCGGCCTGACGAATGGCCATGTGGCCCATCTTTGGTCCAGTGAAGTTCACGCAATCACCCACCGCGTAAATTCGGTCGTTGCCGGCCACGCGCATGTTCAAAGTGACGTGAACGTATCCTTCGTCATTTGTGACTCCCATGTAGGTCGCTGCCGGAGATCCGCGAAACGGTGGGACTAACATTAGCAGGTCGAAATCGATCACCTCTCCGCTGTTCGTCTTCACCGAGTTTTGCGTCAGCGACGCGATTTTGAAGCTGGTCAACAACTCGATACGCCTGTCATGAAATGATTTCTTGAGTGCAGCAGCTGCGCCGTCGTCGCCTAGTTCTGTTTCGAGACTGTTCGGGCTGACGACTGTGATCGTAGTGTTGTCTCGACTAAGTTTGTTTTCAAGCATTCCCGCGAGTGCGAAGGCTGATTCGTACACCGGCACCGGAAGCCGTGCGCCGGGACATTGACCAAGAATGACTCTGCCTCCCTGAAACTCCGCGATGGCTTTCCCGAACTTGATCGCCTTATCGACATTCAGCAGATGGTGAGCGTGCTCGAAGAAGCCCGAGATTTTTTCCGTAGCCAACCGCCGTCCGAGGGCGAAGACGAGATAGTCGTAGGGGAGTTTTCCTTCTACATCGCCATGGGCGATTGTGACTTTGCGTTCGAATGGATCGACCTGCGCGACTTCTGCTTCGACGAAGTTGATTCTGCGGCTCAACATCGTATGACGTAGATCAAAAAGAACGTCGGCCTTGTCGCATTTACCAAACGCGAGTCTCACCAGCGCGGGATAAAAGACGAAGTTACGGCTACGGGAAACGAGTGTGATCTGGTGTTCGTCGCCCAGCAGCCGCTCAAGACGCTCTGCCGCAACCACGCCGCCAAATCCCCCACCGAGTATGAGCACGTTAGCCATTACAGTTACGCTTTCCCGTCAACACCGACTTTTCCAGGCGCTTCATTAGTGCGCCGGCAGCGAACTACTTCCACAGAACACTTCGCATGAGAAACCACCGATTGCGAAACCGATCCCAGCAGAAACCGTTCCCAGGCACGGTAGCCATGCGAGCCAACTACAATCAGATCGGCGCCCCAGTCTTCCGCTTCGTCGAGAATCACTACGCGCGGCGAGCCAGGTACTATCGCGGCATCGATAGAAATAGTCTTGTTCAGTCGCTCCTTGAGAGTGCTCAGGGCACGGTCGACAACCATGGTTGCCTGCTTGCGAAGCCCGACATCCATGTCTTCGAAGTAGGTGAGCGGCAGCGCCCACGCCTCAGGAGTTGGAGGTACGGGCGTTTCAAAAGCAGTCAGTACCTTCACAAACGAATTCTCCGGCCACGGCCGGCGCGCGACCTCCTCGACTGCTGCGTCGCTGCAAGGCGAACCGTCAACTGCTAGAAGTATTTTCATAAGCCACCCCGCCCAGCGCGAGTTTTCACGGAGGACTGTGCACGACCCGTACCACTAGGTGTTTATTGTGGTTTTCGGCGGGAGGATGGGTGCGTTTGCGAGGTATTTCGCAGGCCGGTTGAAATTTCGCGCAGCCTTTGAATTGATAATTTCTAACAGTCGAGGGTTACAGGAGTTATTTCTGCAACACCTTCGCCAGCGTCTTCAACAACTTCTCGGCGGTGTAGGGTTTGTTCAGGAACACGGAGACGCCCTCGAGCGCGCTGTCGCCGCCGCGTTGTCCGGCGCCAAGGCCGCTCGCGGCGATGATGCGAACTTTAGGATTCATTCGTAGCAGGGCGCGGATTGTAGCGGGACCGTCCATGAAGGGCATTACCATGTCGGTAAGTACGACAGCGATCTCGTTTTTCTTGTCCGCGTAGAGTGCGAGTGCTTCCGTTCCGTCGCTGGCGGTAAGTACCCGGTAGCCGAACGTCTCCAATGTTCCGCGAGTGATCTCTCGAATCGATTCTTCGTCGTCAACCACCAGCACCAGTTCGCCTTCTCCTAACGGGAGATCGGCCTGTACTGCACCCGCCTCGGGGCCACCTTGTTTATCCAGCGCCGGAAGGTACACCGTGAACTGACTCCCTCTGTGAAGTTCACTGTAGACGTTGATGAAGCCGCCATGACTCTTCACGATCGTCATTGCGGTCGATAGGCCGAGTCCCGTGCCCTTGGTCATCTCCTTGGTGGTGAAGAACGGCTCGAAGATCCGGCTTTGGATTTCCGGCGACATTCCGGGACCTGTATCGGAGACACTGATCATCACAAAACGTCCGGATTTCGCTTCGATGTGCATGCGCGCGTAGTTTTCGTCGAGAACGACATTCTCGGCCATGATCGCGATCGAGCCGCCGTCCGGCATGGCGTCGCGGGCGTTGACGCACAGGTTCATCAGCACCTGGTGGATCTGCGTTGCGTCAGCAGAAATGATCCAGAGATCGTTGGGAATTTGAAAGCTGATCTCGATCGACTTCGGCAATGTTTCGCGGAGGATCTTGATGATCTCCTTGATCATGTGCTTCGGCTGCAACGCGACGCGCTCACCTTCAACGCCTCGCGCGAACGACAACACCTGACGCACCATGTCGGCGCCACGTTCGGCATTCGTGCGCAGGACGTCGAGCCATTTCTTACTCGACTCGTCGGTCGTTCTCATCTGCACCATGTCGATCGCCATCAGGATCGGCGACAGCACGTTGTTGAGATCGTGTGCGATTCCGCCGGCAAGTGTGCCGATCGACTCCATTCTTTGCGCGCGGAGAAATTGTGCCTCCATACGCTTCTTCTCGGTAATGTCGGTGTTGATTACCAGGATTGATTTGGGAGCTCCTTTTTCATCGCGGACCAGCGTCCAGCGACTCTCGATAACGATCGAGGCGCCATTGCGGCGTGTTTGGTGCATCTCGCCGATCCATTCGCCTTTCTCGACCACCGTCTTCCGAGCGACCTCGAATTGCTCCGAGGGGTGCTTAAAAATCAGTTCGCAAACGTTTTTGCCCACGGCCTCTTCAGCGGTCCAGCCGTAGATGTGTTCGGCGCCCTTGTTCCAGAACAAGACCTTCTGGTCCAGATCGCGCACCATGATGGCGTCCTGTGCCTGGTCCAGAAGCGCGGCCTGCTCCCGTACCTGCTCTTCGGCGCGTTTCCGCTCCGTGATGTCGTTGCGAATCGCGACGTACTGGTAAGGCTTGCCTTCAGAGTTGAGGAAGGGAACTATGGTGGTGTCCACCCAGTAATAAGACCCGTCTTTGGCGCGGTTCTTTATTTCCCCACGCCATACTCTGCCGCCGGCTATTGTGGTCCATAGATCTCGGATGAACTCTTTAGAGTGATAGCCGGAATTGATGATGCGATGGTCCTGGCCGAGCAGTTCATCACGCGAGTACTTGGAGATCTCGCAGAATTTCTTGTTGACGTAGTTGATGACGCCGCGCTGGTCGGTGATTGCGACGATGGCCGATTCGTCGAGGGCAAACTTTATGTCGGCCAGCTCCTTTTGCGAGCGCTGTAAAGCTTCCTCGGGAACGAGGTGGTTATCGGCTGATGTTGGATTGAGCGCCATGCAATTACGAGATCACGTGTCGGCGTCGGCGACTGCGATTTGAGCGTCTTCTAGTTTCTTCAGTCGATATCTTAGCTGATCGCGTGAAATACCGAGGAGTTCGGCGGCGCGGGTTTGGTTGCCGCCGCTTCGCTCGATGGCCTGACGAACAAAGGAGAGTTCCGCTTCGTCGAGGGAGATTCCCTCGCTGGGTAAGATGAACTGACTCGAAGTCTGCGGAGCGCCACCGGGAGGAGAGAGCCGCGAGGCGGTCATCAATCCTCCGGGCAAGTACTCGGTAGTGATCTCATCGGTGTCTTCCAGGATCAATGCGCGTTCGATCACGTTTCGCAGCTCACGAACGTTTCCCGGCCAGTTGTATTTCTTGAAGACCTCTGCCGTTTCCGGGGAAAGACCCGTGATGCGTTTATTTCGTTTCAGCCGCGTGCCGATCGTGTTGATGTAATAATCCGATAACAGCAATACGTCGTCGCCGCGTTCGCGAAGCGGCGGAATGTCGATTTGAATGATCGACAAACGATAGTAAAGGTCGAGGCGGAAACGTCCAGCTTCACTTTCCGTTTTGAGATCGCGATTGGACGCGGCGAGCACGCGGACGTCGAGTGGAATGTCCTTCAGACCACCGACGCGGCGAAACGCTCCTTCTTCCAGCACGCGCAGGAGTTTTGCCTGGAGCGAGAGTTCCAGCTCGCCAATCTCGTCCAGCAGCAGTGTTCCGCCTTCTGCCTGTTCGAACAGTCCTTGCTTGCGTGCTTTGGCGTCGGTGAAGGCGCCTTTTTCGTAGCCGAAGAGTTCCGATTCGATGAGCGTCGCTGGAAGTGCGGCGCAGTTGATGGCGACGAAAGGACGATCGGCTCGTTGCGATCCGTAGTGAATCGCCTTCGCAACGAGGTCTTTGCCGGTTCCGGATTCACCCTGGAGCAGGACCGACGACACTTCGCTCTCGGCGACCTTTGCCGCGAGACCTAACATCTTCTTCATCGCCGGAGACTCGCCAACGATCTGACGGAAGTTGAACTCGCGCGCGCGTTCTTTTCTTACGTGCTCGACTTCGCGCCGCAGTTGCTGCGTTTCGATCGCATTGCGAATCGTGACGCGAAGTTCCTCGAGATTTATGGGCTTGGCGATGAAGTCGTAAGCGCCGCCGCGCAAGGCCGAGATCGTGTTTTCAACCTGCACATTGCCGGTGATCATGATCGCGATCGCGTCCGGATGTTCCTGTTTGATCTGGCGCAGGACGTCGAGTCCGGATCCATCGGGAAGGTCAATATCCAGTAACACTGCGGCGGGCAGATTTGTTTCAAACTGCGTTACGGCTTCGGCGACGGTTCCGGCTTCGATGGGTTCGAACCCCCAGCTCTGCAGGGCTTCTCGCAATGTCCAGCGAATCGCCTGGTCGTCGTCGACTACTAGAATTTGTTCGTTTGTGTTCTTTACGGGCATTCAGTTGAATCTGTGGGCTTCGTTCGGATTATATGCGGCGCGAATAACGAGGAAAAGTGACGGCGGCGCAAAAGGGCCAGGCGCCGGACCGGTGCCGCCGCATGAAACGATGCGATTCGTGACGCCCGTGTGCTCCTGTCCGGCTGAGAAAAACCCCGCAGTTCAAGTGTTGTTTTCCGCATTTTCCCCGAAGAACCCGCCTTTAAAGCGTTTGTTTATTGAGGCACAAGCCTTGCGCTTGAAGCTTCCGAAAGGGTCTGGCCCTGGATTAAACGCTGATGGAGGATTTATGGCAACACTTCGCTCTCATATAGATCAAAACGACCAACGAACACCCATTGCCGCAGCTTCGATCATGACTGACGAGAAGCAGCATGAGGTTCGGTGTGGAATGTGCGCCCGAGAGCTTTACGTGGACGAAGACGCATACCACCTTTATAGTGAGGCGTTAATCTCCGGTTTGGACAATCCGTTTCGCTGTGAAGTTTGTACTGAAGAGTACGACGATCTTGCCTACGAAGGTTGAGTCGCACGAAAGCTGAACGCGAGTTCCCGGTCGCAGGATTTCGATCCGTGTCTTCCCAGGGCGAACATCACCCGCCGATGGAGCACGAACACTCCCCGGACGCCATTCGCAGGCGACTGGAACGTGGTCCAACCCATAACTATCTGCGCGACTGGATCTACGGCGGTATCGACGGCTCCGTGACGACCCTCGCCGTCGTCACTGGCGTTGCAGGCGCACAGCTTTCACACTGGATAATTCTGGTGTTGGGATTTGCTAACCTGTTTGCAGACGGCTTCTCCATGGCCGCGAGTAACTACCTCGGAACCAAAGCTGAACACGACGATTGGCTTAGACTCGAAAATATCGAGCATCGTCATATCGATCTGGCGCCCGAGGGGGAGCGGGAAGAAGTCAGACAGATCTATGAACAGAAAGGTTTTGAAGGTGCGGACCTCCAGCGGATGGTGGACCTGGTGACGGCCAATCGCGATCGCTGGGTCAGAACGATGTTGATGGACGAGTACGGACTGCCTCCCTCGGTCCGGTCAGAGTGGATTGCGGCGGCTAGCACGTTCACAGCGTTTCTGATCTGCGGTTTAGTTCCACTCCTGCCATACCTGTTTGCGACCGAACATTCGTTAACCATCTCGACAGTTCTGACCGGCATAGTTTTCTTCGCCATCGGTTCGATAAAGAGCCGGTGGTCCACTTCGTCGTGGTGGCATTCGGGTCTGACGACACTCGTAGTGGGCGCGATCGCGGCCTCGCTGGCTTACCTCACCGGCTATCTCTTACGTCGTCTCTTTGGAGTTGCTGCGGGTTGATCCAGCGGTCAACGAGCCTTTGCACAGAGTACTCAAATCACCTTCGAAGATCTTGTGGTAAGAAATATTTCTCGCGCAAAGACGCAAAGGCGCAAAGAAAACCCCTGAAACACGGCAGCGCTTGGCGTCTTTGCGCCTTTGCGGGAGAAAACTTCCTCCGCATAGGTACTTTTTGCAAGCGGGTCAGCGACGAACGCCGAACAGTGGACGCGGTTCGACCGTCGTTACACGGATACGAGCATCCAGTATGGTCGCTCCCGTTTCGTGAACTACAAACGGATTGCAATCGAGTTCCGCAATCTGGGGCAAATCTTCAACCATCGCGCTTAAACGCAACAACCCATTTTCGAGAGCCGCGACGTCGGCAGGCGGACTGCCACGGAATCCTGTGAGCAGCGGATAAGTCTTCAACTCGCGGACCATTTCCGCTGCGTCTTCGTTCGAAAGTGGGCTGAGCCGCACGGAAACGTCTTTCAGCAACTCCACCTGCACCCCGCCCGCTCCGCACGCGACCACTGGACCAAACTGCGGATCGTGTACGACGCCGACCAGCATCT
>CBFGMX010000054.1:0-30646 GCA_965649955.1 uncultured bacterium | reverse complement strand
GTTGCACGTCATTCGGGCGATGAAGCGCCGTTGCTTGAGGACGCAGGCCCGAGAATTTGCTGGACGCGCCCTCGAATACGGTCAAACTCCTCCTTCAATACTTTGTAACGTTCGATGGCATCGCGGCCGATCTTTTGATCGACGTTTGCCGTCATCCCGGCCAGGTACGTGATGTGCGCCTGTAATCCGGGTTGGCCATAGCGAACAGGTTCGGTCAGCAGTTGTGCCTCAAGCGCGGTGAGAACGCCATACAAATCGATTTGTACTTTGCTCTTTCCCTCACGTATGCGAGTTAGCAGTTGATTAACGCCCCTGACCAGCTCCCGCATGCGCATGTTGTGCTCAAATTGCTCCTGTAGATCCGCCTGCGTCACACCGTCCGCCGCCACACGCGGATCGATCAACACATTGAACGGTTCGGTGATCGTTACAACGCCGGTTTTCAATCGAGCCTGATAACGTCCCGGCGGCAACGTCACTCCGGCTTGATGACGCACGTCCCACACGAAACGATTCAACCCCGCCACTTTCGTAACTCGCGGCGGCGGTGTGAACCGGCGCGAGGGAGCCGCTTCAGGATCCTGCGGCTGCGATTCGGGACCAGCTCCACCAACGCCGGGCATGCCTGGTCCACCGTCACCGCCCTGCCGAGTGCGCAGCACCGGTGTTTCGCTGTTGTACGTGTTGAGCACATTTCCTTTTGCGTCGAGGATTTCAATCACGACGGCTTGGGCCGGAGCCGAAGGCAAATAGTATTCAATCATGGGCCCGAGGCTGTTTGGACCAACACGCGTGCGATACCCGTCACGAGGTTTAAACAGGTGGACGCGAGACTTATCCATTTGCGAAGTCAATTGATGCAGCGACGTGACGTTGTCGACGATCCAGAATGCGCGACCCTGCGTGGAAACGACCAGATTTTTCTGATGGACCTTGATGTCGCTAATCGGAACGTTCGGCAGGTTTAACTGGAACGACTGCCAGTGCTTGCCGTTATCGAACGAGATGAACATACCGAACTCGGTGCCGGCGTACAGCAGTCCCTCGCGGTCGGGATCTTCGCGCACGACGCGGGTGGGCCAATCGGCGGGTATGCCGTTGTTTCCGTCGGTGAGCCTGGTCCATGTTTGACCGTAATCATCGGTGCGATAGATGTACGGTTGATAATCGCCCAGCAGCCACCGATAGACGGCGAAATACGCCGAACCTTTGCGGTGCGGCGAGGCTTCGATGAACTGCACGCGCCCGCCGGGAGGCAGATCTTTCGGCGTGACGTTCTCCCACGTCTTGCCGTTGTTGCGCGTAATGTGAAATGGACCATCATTCGCGCCCGTCCAAATCACACCTTTCTCCAGCGGCGATTCCGTGATCGCGTAAAGCGTGCTGTAAAACTCTTCGCCCGTGACGTCGCGCGTGATCGGCTCGCCACTGATGCCCTGACAACACTTGGGATTGGCGGTCAGATCCGGCGAGATCTTTTCCCACGTCACGCCCTTGTCCCGCGTGCGATGAACGTACTGCGACCCGTAATAGAGTACTTCCGGATCGTGCGGCGACGTCGTCATCGGCGACACGCGTTGCATGCGATAGATCAACTCGCTCGCAGGATTGCCGTAGAGCGACTGCGCGCCAATCCAGTAGTTCTTCTCCTGTCCGGTCTTGAGGTTCATCACGCCGTACTGACCCTTGCACGAACCGTAGACGATCTCCGGATTGAGCGGGTGCGGCATGATCGGTCCGGTTTCGCAACCGGGACCGGTCCGCCAGTCAGCAGTCGAAGATGGTTGCGCGACGCTGGAAATTATCAGCGTCGTATTGTCCTGTTGAGCACCGTAGAGTTTGTAGGGAAACTGGTTGTCGACCCAGACGCCATAGATCTCCGCGGTCGGCTGGTTCATTTGCGTGGACCACGTGCGGCCGCCGTCAGTCGAGACATTGGCGCCGCCGTCGTTAGCCTGGATCATGATCTGACTGTCTTTCGGGTTGATCCAGATGTCGTGATTGTCGGTGTGCGGTGTGCGAAAGACGGTAAACGTTTTGCCGCCGTCGATAGATTTAAAGAAACCCTCAGCGCCGGCGTAGACCACGTCCGCATTCGACGGATCGGCGCCGAGCGTCGTGTAGTAAAACGGGCGTTGAATCAGCGAACCCTGCGAGTTGATCAATGCCCAGGTCTGTCCCGCATCTTCGGAGCGATAGAAACCGCCGCCGGGTTTCGCCTCGATCAACGCGTAGACCCGATTCGGATTTGCAGCGGTGACGGCGAGATTGCCTTTGCCGATCAGCTCGTTAGGCAGACCCGTGGCGATCCTGGTAAACGTGTCACCGCCGTCGGTGCTTTTGTAGAAGCCACCCTCGCGCGAGCCGCTGATGATGGTCCAGGGTTTCCGTTCCAGACGTGACATCCAGGCGTAGACGACATTCGGATTGCCCGGCTGGACCTCGACATCCATTGCGCCGACGCTGTCGGAAACAAACAACACCTTGCGCCACGTCTTGCCTCCATCAGTGGTTTTGAACACGCCCCGTTCGTCGTTCGGTTTGAAGATATCGCCGCCGGCCGCGACCCAAACAATGTCCGGATTGGTCGGATGGATGCGTACGGCGCCGATCTGTCCCGCGTTGTAGAGACCGATGAACTTCCACGTTTGTCCGTCGTCAGTCGATTTGTACATGCCTCGCCCGGTTGAGACGTTGCTGCGCACGCCGTCGGAACCGGTCCCGAGATAGATGATGTTCGGATCGGAATCAAAGACCGCGACGGATCCAGTCGATCCGAGTGGGACTTTCCCGTCGGTTATTGGCGTCCAGGTAGCTCCGCCGTCAGTGGTGCGAAACAGGCCGCCGCTGGCAACGCCCATGTAGAACGTGCGCGGTTGTGAAGGAACACCGGTTACAGTCGTGACGCGCCCGCCGCGCGATGGGCCAACAAGACGGTAGCGCAACCCGCTGTAGAAAGCCGGATCGGGCGCTTGCGAATACACAGGAAGCGACAGAAAGACAAGCGTGACGAGAGACAGAGCAAGGGACCGGAGCATAGTCGTCCTCCTGTAATGCGCGAGCTGTTTGAATTAAGACGTGGCTGGTGCAAACCATCCGCGAACTGTCTTCGTCACCTGCTGGAAGAACCGGCGGATGCGTTTGAAGACCAGGAACGATACCACTAAACCTACGCCGACGATGATGAAAAGCAACACCGGCACGAACACCGACAATACCGTGGTTACAACCGCAATTACGTCCTCGATGACGCTCGCGACACTGTTCGAGACCGGCTCGGGGCTCGCGTTCAGCGCGACACGCGTCGCCGCTTTGGTCCCGTGAGACGTGAGGGCCAGTCCGCCTCCCAACAGCAGCGCGATCAGTTGAATGCTGCGATCGAAATCGCCAAATGCGCCCGCGGCCAGAACGGCGCCCGCCGGTATGCGAATAAAGGTATGAATGACGTCCCAGGTGCTGTCGACAATCGGTATTTTATCGGCGACGAACTCGATCACGTACAGAGTGATGGCGACCCCGATGACCCACCAACTCGTCACTACTTGCAGTTCGCCGGGAAGTTGCAAATGAGCGAATCGGCCCAGCAGACCGAGCGTCGCGACACAGGCGTAGAGATTGATGCCGGAAACCCAGGAGGCACCCATGGCTATGGCGATTGTCGAGATTAGTTGAGTCACGGAATTGGGATTATAGCCGTGGATCGCTGGAACCGCATTGTGTTCGGCGTGGTTTTTCAATTAGTTTAGCGGCGCCATGCAGTTGCTGAGTTACACGCCTGGTTTTGATTTGGCCTCGGCGGAGCGGATCGCGGAAGCGAGCTTCGGTGTGCGTGCGAGTGCACGCGTATTGCCGAGCGAGCGCGATCAGAATTTTCTGCTGACGGCCAATAATGGCGAAAGGTTTGTACTGAAGATTGCGAACGCCCTCGAATCGCAGTCGCTGCTCGAGGCGCAGAACGCGATGTTGGACCATTTGCGTGAGCGAGTGTCGTTTTGTCCGCGAAGCGTTCCGAATGTGCGCGGGGAGTCGATCAGTACCGTTGACGATCATTTCGTTCGACTGGTGACGTATCTTCCGGGGACGCCCCTCGCCGAGGCGACGCCACATTCACCGGCGTTGTTGCGTGACCTCGGAACTAAGCTCGGGCAGTTGGACCGCGCACTGGCGGACTTCGACCATCCCGCCGTGCATCGCGACTTTCATTGGGACCTCGCGAATGGAAATCGAGTGATCGAACAGCATGCGGCTCTAATCGAGGACGCGGCCTTACGCGACGTGGTTCTTCAATGCAGACTGGAATTGAGCACGCCTTTGCGCCGCAGCGTGATACACGGCGATGCCAACGATTACAACGTTCTGGTGGAAGCGGATTCTGTGGTCGGGCTGATCGATTTTGGCGACATCGTTCATAGCTGGACGGCAGGCAACCTGGCCGTTGCACTTGCTTACGTCGTGCTCGGTAAAGACGACCCGCATGCGGCTGCGAAACATGTCATCGATGCTTACAACACGGAGTTTCCGCTTCTCGCGGAAGAACGCGAGGTGTTATGGCAACTTGTGCGACTGCGATTGGCGATGAGTGTTTGCCTCGCCGCTTATCAACACAGCCAGCGACCTGAAAACAAGTACCTACAGGTCAGCCAGCGAGCGATCGAAACAACGTTGCCGCGACTTTTTTGAAATGACCTCGATCGATGCAACACTCGAGACTCGGCGCCGGCTGCTCGGGCGCAATCTGAGCATCGCGTACGAAAACCCGCTCAAGATTGTGCGCGGCTCGATGCAGTATCTGTACGACGAGGACGGGCGACAGTATCTCGACGCGTATAACAACGTGGCCCACGTCGGTCACTGTCACCCGAAAGTAGTTGAAGCGGGTGTGCGGCAGATGCAGACGCTGAACACCAACACGCGCTACCTGCACGACACGATTCTCGAATACGCCGAGCAACTCACCTCAACGTTGCCCGAGCCGTTGAGCGTCTGTTATTTCGTCAACTCGGGCAGCGAAGCAAACGAACTCGCCCTACGTCTCGCACGCGCACACACGAAAGCGCGTGACATGATCGTTCTCGACCACGCTTACCACGGCAATACGACCACACTGATCGACATCAGTCCTTACAAACACGACGGTCCGGGTGGAAGTGGTCCACCGCCATGGGTGCACAAAGTTCCACTTCCGCGCAGCGAGCAGGACGCGCACGACGTAGTTGAAGTGATCAAGACGACCGACGGTCTTTGTGGATTCATAGCCGAGTCGATGCCAAGTGTCGCGGGCCAGATCGTTCTGCCAACGGGATATCTAAGCGGCGTGTATGAGGCAGTGCGTGAAGCTGGTGGCGTTTGTATCGCCGACGAAGTGCAAACCGGGTACGGGCGCATCGGCACGCATTTTTGGGCCTTCGAGAGTTACGGCGTCATTCCCGACATCGTCGTGCTCGGCAAGCCGATAGGGAATGGGCATCCGATCGGCGCAGTAATCACCACACCCGACATCGCGACGTCGTTTGATAACGGAATGGAGTTCTTCAGTACCTTTGGCGGGAACACGGTGTCCTGCGCGATCGGTCTGGCTGTGCTGAAAGTCGTGCAGGAGGAGAACCTTCAGGACCACGCGCTCACCGTTGGCGAACAACTACTCAACGGTCTAAGAGAACTACAACGACATTACGAAATCATCGGCGATGTCCGCGGTTCCGGTCTTTTTCTAGGAGTCGAGCTGACAATCGACGGCCAACCGGCGACTCAGGAAGCAAAACGCATCGTCAACACCATGCGCAACAACGGAATCCTGATCGGCACCGACGGTCCATTCAACAGCGTCCTCAAAATCCGTCCGCCGATGCCGTTCTCTACCGCCGACGCCACCACGTTCCTGGACGTGTTACAGCGAGTCCTGAAACACGAATAACATCGATCACTTCTTCTCCGGAAACAGCGAGACTTTTACGTATGATGACGTGTTCAAATACGTCGTCGCCGCCTCCTTGATAGCCGCCGCATCGAGTTTGTTGTAGAACTCCGGCAGCAGCCAGATGGTCGCCGGGTCCTCGCCGTGATAGAACCGCGAAGCGATCTGGTTCAGCAGGAACCCATTCTGCTTACTGCTCGTTTCAAATTCACGCAACAACGCTTCCCGCTCGTCATTGAGTTGCTTCGCCGTTGGTCCCTCGGTCTTGAGCTTTTCGATCACCTCAAATACTCGCTTGATGAGATCGTCCGTGCGCTCCGGCGAGCTGCCAAACTGAATCGAGATCGAGTACTCGGGCCGGGGATACTTCTGATATCCCTCGTTGACGTTCACGCTGTAAGTCCCGCCCAGTTCTTCGCGCAGCTCCTGGAGCAGTCTCATCTCGAGTATCTCCGTCATTGCTCGCAGTGCCACGCGGCGATCCGGCTCGAAAACGAATGGACCATTGAAAACGATCATCGATAAACTCTTCGGCTCGATTCCTTTCTCGACGCGCTTCTCAATCACGCCGGAGGACGGTTTAGCACCCACGTCCTTCCACGTCTCTTTTCGCTTCAGTGAAGGCAACGAGCCGAGATAACGCTCGACAAGCGGCTTGATCGCCTCCTGGTCGAAGCTCCCGACGAAGTAGAACGTGAAGTCGCTCGCATCGGCAAAACGGTCCTTGTAGAACGCCAGCGACTTCTCGAGGTTCCACTGGTCCACCGTCGCCGCCGTCGGTCTTCGTCGTCTCGGATGGTTCTGGTAAATGGTCTTTGTAAGCTCGTCGAAGAAAGCAAACTCGGGCACCACACTTTGATTCGCGAGCAACGTCTTCATCTGCGACGCCTGCACTGCAAACGAGTCCGCGTCCGGCCGGGGCTGAGTGAAGCGGAGGTAGATGAGCTGAAACATCGTTTCGAGATCTTTGCGAGAGCTATGCCCGCTCAGTCCTTCTTCGAGTTCACTGATGAAAACGCTCGCGCCGGCGACTTTGCCGGTCAACATCTTTCCCAGATCTATCTGGTTGAACTTGCCCAGCCCGCCCGCGGTGATGACTTGCGTAGCCGTGTTGGCGGGAATGTAATCCGCGTCGCTCGCGAGCGAAGTCCCGCCTGGACTTGAAGCTCGAAACAGAATCTCGTCAGCTTTGAAGGTGGTCGGCTTCAACACGACTTTCACGCCGTTGCTGAGCTCCCAGATCGTTAGGCCGGCTTTTTCATTCGTCGTGACATTGGTGATCTTCCCGGGCGACGGTAGCGGATCGACCAGTGCTGTAGTAGCGAGGGTGTCGACATACGCTTTCAGATCCGCCGGCGGCGGCTCTTTCATGATTGCGGCTAGCTTGGCTTCATCAGGCAGAACGAGGCCCGTCTTCTGCGGCGCGGTCAACACGACCAGACGATTCTTTGAGCTCGCAGGAAACCACTCGCGGGCGAGTTTGTTGATTTCGGCGAGCGTGATCCCGGGCACAAAACGCTTGTGCAACTCATACTCGTCGTCGGCGCTCGGCAGCGTTTCGCCTTGCAGGAAGTTGCGAATGTATTCGGCGGCTTTCGCGGACGACAACGTATTCTCTTTTTCCAGTACGTACTGTTCGTAAGCGCGCAGGATGCTCGACTTTTGACGCGCCAACTCCGTCTCCGTGAAACCGAAACGCGCAACTCGTTCCGCTTCCGTTAACAGTGCGCGGAAACCACGTTCAACTCCGTCGTCTTTCACGAGGGCAGTCAGAAACGCGACTTCTTTCGTTCGTGCGAGAAAACTGCTGCGTCCCGTAAAACCAAATAGAAACGGCGCATCAGGCTTCTGTGTGAGCTCCGAAAACCGCGCGTTCAGCATTCCGGAAAAGAGCCGATCAACGGTCTTCTGACGATAAACGCTGACGGTGCCCTCTTCGACCGCGGGCAAGAGGGTGTCGATCTCGATGCTCGTGTTTGCAGTTTCTTTGTCGGTGAGGATCGCGAAAGCAGTGTCAGGACGATCGGGCACGTCGTAATTCGGGCGTGGCCGTGGATTCGTTGGAGCCGGCAGTGAAGCGAAATGCGTGTTAATTAGTTTCTGGATCGCGGCCTTGTCAAAATCACCCACCGCCACGACCGCCATCAGATCGGGCCGGTACCAGTCTTTGTAAAACTGCACCAGACGTTCCGGTTTTCCTGTCTGGATGATCTCGGGTGTACCGATGGGCATTCTCTCCGCGTATCGCGATCCCTTGAACGCGATTGGAAACAGTCGTTCGGTCGTGCGCATGCCCGCGCCACGATTCGAACGCCACTCCTCGAGGACCACGCCGCGTTCCTTTTCGATCTCGGCGGGGTCAAACGTGACGTTGTGCGCCCAATCTTCAAGCACCTGAAACGCACGTTCCATCGCGCCCGGCTTGTCAGTCGGCACTTGCAGCATGTAGACCGTTTCGTCAAAGCTCGTGTAGGCGTTTGCGTCCGCCCCGAACCGCATGCCAAGCGACTCGATGAACGCGACCAGATCGTGCTTGGGAAAATTCTTTGTGCCGTTGAACGCCATGTGCTCGACGAAGTGGGCCAGACCACGCTGATCGTCATCTTCCAGCACGGATCCGGCTTTGATCACGAGACGAAGCTCGGCGCGTTTCTCGGGTTTCTTGTTGGCAAGAATGTAGTACCGCAGTCCGTTCGGAAACTTGCCCATCGTGATCGCTGGATCGACGGGCATCTGTTGTGTCTTCGGTGGCGTTTGGCTAACGCCCGGCAAACACACTACGGCGACGAAGATTAGGATCGAAAGGATCCGTGTAAAGAATTTAGTTTTCATTTAGGCAAAATCACGATTGAGAATGAACGACAGCGAGTGACCGCGCGCCGTCCATCCTTCTTTGGAATAAGCAATGGGGAAGTCAACCGAGCCGCTACCTTCATTGGTCCAGGCACTGCCCGAGACTTGTTCACATCTGAGTAGGTAATGCTCGATGCCGGTAAATACGCTGCGCCAGTAGCCGCCGTACAGAGTTTTGTAAACAACTCCGTCGACCTCTACATAAACTCGCTTGCCGCTGATGATCTTGTAGTTAATGCGGCCAAGCAGATCGAGGAGGCGGCACTGCTCGTTCACACTCGGGGTCGACGCAGACGGAGAACCGGGCAGATTGTCGTCTACCGCGTCGTCATACCGCCATGCTTCAGGTTTGTACATCGGGGCCCCCAGGAAACGTGCGTGCATTATATTCCCGAAATCCGTGTTTAGAGAACTCGTTTGGCGGCGTACAGTCCGGTGAAGACAAACTCAATTTTTCCGGTCTTTCCCGGCACGAACACCAGTTCGTTCTCATTATTCGCCCCGAAGGTGAACTTTTTTTCACCCGTCTTCGTCAACTGGTGCTCGGCGCCATCGACCTTGACGTACAGCTTCCCGTCTCTGGCTGAGACCTCCCAGGTCTGCGGCGCGTGCGAGTAGGATCCGGCGTATTGATTCATTTCCGGCGCCGTCAGAGCGGCGACGGGCTCGGGTTTTTGAGCGTCGTCCTCCTTCAGACCCAGTGCTAACTCCGTTGCCTTGTTCAGAGTCTTTCGCAACGTTTCCCCACTCTTGTTAGTGAGCACGATAATGGCGAACTTCCGCGACGGCACCATCTGGATCATAGACCCGTAGCCGCGGCTGAAACCCCCATGACCGACTACCTCCACGTCTTTGAACCTGAACACGGTCAGACCGTAGGCGTAGTAAGCATCTTTCTCGCCGGGGACTGGAATGTGATGGCCCATCAACTTGTTGATCAGAGTCGGAGACAACACTTGTTTGCCGTCGAGGCGACCCTCGTTGAGAAGTGCGATCACCCATCGCGACAGATCGTTCGCATTTGAAAAGATCGATCCGGCGGGCCACATCGCAACGTTGTTGAAGAACGGGCGGACGATTGTTGGTTTGCCTTCGACGGGTTGATGTGGGCTGGCGAATGGGTAAGTCATCGCCATCAATGGGCGCAGCGTCGTGCGATCCATGCCGGCGGGCTTGAACAAGAGATCTGTCATGGCGTCGCCGTAAGGTTTTCCTTGCAGCTCCTCGACTACGAACCCGGATAGCCAGAAGCCGGCACTCGAATACGAGTAGATCTCGCCCTGTCCGGCAAAGAAGATCTCGTCTTTCCAAGAACGAACCATGTTGGCGAGAGCTGCGTCGTCGTTCGAGATCACGGGGGCGGCGAAGTCTCGAATGCCGGCGGAGTTGCTCAACAATTGATGCGGCGTCAATGCGCCGACTCTCCCATTTAAACCCTTGACACGGTTTCCGATCGGTTCATTCAAATTGATCTTGTTCTGTTCAGAGAGAGCGACAAGTGCGGCTGCTGTGAACATTTTTGTCGTTGAACCAAGACGAAACAGCATCTCGGGTTGCATCGCGGCGCCGGTCTCGACGTTCGCAAGGCCAAACGCCTTTTGATAGACCACGCGATCGCCGCTCACGATGGCAATCACCGCGCCGGGCGTGTTGCGTTCTTTGAGTTCTTCCGGTACGAGCTTATCGAGCTCGGTAAAGTCAGGCGGTTTCGCGTTTAGTTCTGCTGGGACGAGAAACAACAAAAGGAGGCAAGCGTATTTGATCCATCTCATGTAATTGTTCTTCATGCGCGTTCTTGATTATTCTGCTGCTTGTGTAAAGTCAAGAGTTATGTGAGGAAACAATTGCCTCCAACGGAAAAATGAAACGTAGAGCAGTTTTTTGGATAGCGTGTGGTTTAGGTGTGGTCCTGCCACTGTTGGTTGCGTGTAATCGCGATGGCGTTTCGCCGGCAGTATCAAGGGGTGTGAATGAGATGAAGCCTGGTCCGATTGTGTATGTGGCGTTAGGGGATTCGACTGGTTCGGGAGTGGGTGCGAGAAACGGCGGCTACGTGGCAAGGCTTTTCCGCCGGTTGCTGGAGCACCGCGCGGGCTCGGAACTTGCGAATTTGTGCGTGAGCGGTGCCACGACCGAGGATGTGCTGCGAAGTCAGTTGCAGAACGGCGTAGGGAAGTCGCCTGACCTTGTGACATTGGGAATTGGCATCAACGACATCGGCCACGGTTTCACGATCGAGCAGTTTACGAAAAACTACGATCAGATTCTGAGTACGCTGAAGGAGAAGACTACGGCGGAGATCCTCGTCACGAACATTCCCGACGTTTCGAGTGCGCCTCGCATTCCTAACTGGATGCGCGCCGAGTACCAGCGGCAGATCGAACAGTTTAATCAGCGTCTGGAAGAGATCGCGCAGCGACATAACGTGACGATCTTCGACGTCTTCACGGTTACTCGCCGCGAGCTCCCATCGCATCCGGAGTACTTTTCGGGCGACGGCTTTCACCCATCTGACGAGGGCTACGAACTCTGGGCCGAGCAAATGTGGCCCACGATGGCGGGCGTGATTGGTGCCCCCGAGTGACTAGGAAACCATCAGAGCTGTTTCCAAAATCCTGGCCATCCGGACCTCATCTCGGCTAGAATCCGCGGAAAAATTCGTGGGTCCCCGCCCTAAGAAAAGAAGGTTTCGAGAAGCCGATGAAGAAGACTACTTCCGTCGTATGTCTAGCCTTATTGTTTGCCCTGCTCTGGTCTGTGATGGTTCAAGCTCAAACGGCCGCGCACTGGCCACAGTGGCGCGGTCCGTTCTTCAACGGCATGGCCCGTGGGGATGCGCCGACAACATGGAGCGACACGACTAATATTAAGTGGAAAACCGAGATACCCGGCCGCGGACATTCCACGCCAGCGATCTGGGGCGACCGCATTTTCCTTACAACGGCGATTCCTGCCGGCAAGCCGCCGGCTACTCCGACGACAGCAGGAATGCCGCAAGGCGCTAATCAATTTCAGGGCGGGCAGCAGGGTGGCGGCCAACGTGGGGGACAACGCGGCCCAGGCGGTGGTGCTGGACCACTCGTCGAACATCGCTTCGACGTCCTCTGCCTTGATCGCAAGACCGGCAAGATCCTCTGGCAACGAACCGCAAAAGTCGCGACGCCACACGAAGGCTTTCATCGCGCCTACGGCAGCTTCGCATCCAACTCACCAGTCACCGACGGCAAATACGTCTACGCCTCTTTCGGTTCGCGCGGCATCTATGCCTACGACTTCAATGGAAAATTGATCTGGCAAGCCGATCCCGGCGTGCAGATGAAGATGCGGCTCGCGTTTGGCGAAGGCACGGCGCCACTCCTCGCCGGCGATCGCCTGTTTCTCGTGTTCGATCACGAAGCCGAATCGTTCATCGTCGCGCTCGACAAGCGCAACGGCAAAGAGTTGTGGCGTGTGGCACGCGACGAGCGCAGTTCGTGGAGCACGCCGCTCGCAGTTGAGCACAACGGCCGCACGGAGATCGTCGTCAGCGCGACAAACAAAGTCCGCAGCTACGATCCGGAGACTGGCAAAGTGCTCTGGGAATCGGCGGGCCTCGGCGCGAACGCCATCCCCGTACCCGTTCATCAAAACGGAATCGTTTACGTGATGAGCGGATACCGCGATCCGAAACTCATGGCGATCAAACTCGGCAAGCAGGGTGACTTAACAGGTTCGGATGCCATTGTTTGGAGTCACACGCGAGGCGTTCCCTACACCGCATCACCGGTGCTCTACGACAACAAACTGTACGTCGTTACAGACAACGGCATGGTGACGGCGTTCAATGCCACCACCGGCGAGCCTTACTACGCACAGACGCGCCTGCCCAAGTCTTACAACCTGAAGGCGTCGCCGGTTGGCGCGAATGGCAAGTTGTACATGGCGACCGAAGACGGTGATGTAGTGGTGCTGAAGATGGGCGAGAAGTTTGAAGTGATCGCGACAAACCACCTGACGGATCAGATTTTCATTGCGACGCCGGTAATTGCTTCGGGAGAGCTTTATCTGCGGGGGCAGAACACTTTGTTCTGTATCAGCGAGAAGAAGTAGCGGAGCTTTAAACTGATCACTTCGTCTCTGTCTTTCGCCACTTCAAGACGCTGAGAATGTTCGAGAAGTCGTCGGTCCAAACGTCTTCAGCGCCGGTGCTCACTAAAGGCTTCGCGTAAACATCGGTCACCAGTGAGCCATAGTCGGCGCTGTTACGTGTGAGCACGACCCAGTGCGACGGTGTTTTTCCACTCGGTTGCGGCGGCTCCATGTCGAGCATGGACAACCCACTCAAGTTACGACTCTTCGCGAGATCCGCTACTACTCCCGTCAGGTCCAAGTTTCGATTCGAGATGTGAAACACGAGCATTCCGCCGGGCGCCAGTTTCGAGAGATAGAGATCGAGTGCCTGTTGCGTCATTAAGTGCACCGGAATGGCGTCGCTGCTGAACGCATCGAGCACGATCAGATTGAACGACTGGTCGCGCGCTTCGTGAAGCTTCAGCCGCGCGTCGCCGAGCACCATTTCGACTGGCGCTGCCGCACAGTGACTGAGATACGTGAAGTAGCGAGGGGATTGGGCGATCGACACCACGGCGGGATTTATTTCGTAGAAGGTCCATCGCTCGGAGGGGCGTGCGTAACTGATAGTGGCGCCGGTGCCCAGGCCGATGATTGCGACGTTCGCGTTCGTCGTCGAGTTTTGAAACTGCCTGACGATGTGTCCGAATGGCCCTTCGCGATGATAGTAAGAGATCGATTCGCAACGGCGATTCGGCGTGGTGTTTTGTTTCCCGTGAACGGTGCTGCCGTGGAGAAATGAATGCATATCGCGATCGTTGTCGCTCACCACGCGCAAGACGCCAAAGAAGTTGCGCTCAGCGTGCAACGTCGTGCGGCCGACGCCAGTCACCAGGGCGGCCGCGACGATCACGGCGGCTAACGATAGCGAGAATCGCAACGGGCGTTTGCGCAACGGATACGCGACGAACAGCGGCAATGCTACGACAAAAACCGACCCGCTCATGTTCAAGGGAGCCACGTTGTGAGCGAACCAGCCGAGTCCGGCGGTGAATGCGCCGATTAGCGCCGGTAGTGCAAAGTCCAATCGCCGTTCTTTCAAACCGTTCTGGCCCATCTTCAAGGCGGGCAGCAGAAGACACGACAACAGGATCGCCAATGGGTATTCGACAACGGCGCTAAACAACATTGGCGCAATGATCGCATTGAAGATTCCACCAAGGACGCCACCGAGTGACAGCCAGACGTAGAATTGTGCGAGATGTTGTGGTCCAGGACGATCTTCCGCGAGTTGTGAGTGACACATCAGGGCGGCGAAGAAGAAGTACCCGAGGTGCAGCAGGACCAGCATTTGAGAACCGCGCCCTGCACTGTCTGCGAGGTAAAGCATCAACAGTACGATCGTCGCTCCGGGAACGATCAGACCGCCGAATCGCGCTGAGAAGAACTGCTTTCGCGAGAAGGCGAACACCATCGTCAGCAGATACAGCGCCAGCGGAATGATCCACAACAGCGGCACCGAAGCGATGTCCGTGGTGATGTAATTCGTAACACCAAGCATCAAACTTGACGGTGCAAATGCCAGTAGCAACCATCGCAATCGCCGGCGCACCGTCAGTTTCTCATGCGGCAAGACGGACTTCTCTTCGACTCTCTTTTCGTCCGTGTTCCTGAGAAAGAAACAATGGACCGCTATCAGGACCACGAGCACCGCGTAAGAGACGGTCCAAATGCGGCTCTGCACTCGTAATGTAAAGTAGGGTTCCAGTACAAATGGATACGCGAGCAGCGCGAGCAGACTTCCCGCATTCGAAGCCGCGTAAAGAAAGTAAGGATCCCTGGCCGAGTCGGTCGCAGTTCGCGAAAACCATTTCTGAAGTAACGGACTATTGCTCGAGATAATAAAAAACGGCAGCCCTACCGACGCGCCGAGACATAGCAACACCCAGAGCGACGGATCCTCGCTCGGCGGGACGGAGTTTACCCATGAAGACGAGAGTCCGATTGGCAAACTGACAAAAGCGACGACGAGCACCGCGAGTTGCACGATCAACTGACGTCTTAACGGCCAGCGCGATACAAGCAATGCGTATGCGTAACCGCAAAGCAGCACGGCCTGGAAGAAGAGCATGCACGTGTTCCAGACCGCGGGCGTGCCGCCGAGTAGCGGCAGCAGCATTTTTGCGATCATCGGTTGGACGGAGAACAGTAGCGCCGAACTGACGAATATCGTGACGGCAAACAAACGCGTATGGAGACTGTGCTTGCGGAGCATCTGTTGAAGGGTATTCATGTTTTCAGGATCGTGAGGTATAAGACAAATTCACTATAGGTAAGTCACTCGTATAGTGTCAATAAGCATCTTGCCCGGATTTTAGCTAGAATGCGCCGTCGATGCCCCTGACCCCCAAAACACAACTCGGACGCTACGAAATTCGCTCAGTGCTGGGCGTTGGCGGCATGGGCGAAGTGTACCTGGCACGGGACCTGAGCCTGAATCGAAGAGTTGCCTTGAAAGTGCTTCCCGCCGAGGTCGCCTCCAATCACGACCGCATGCGCCGTTTCAAGCAGGAAGCCAGCGCGGCCGCTTCGCTGAATCACCCGAGCATCGCGCACATCTACGAGATCGGCGAGTTTGGCGGACTAAACTTCATCGCCATGGAGTACGTCGAAGGTTTGACGCTGCGCGCGAAGATTCATGACGAGCGCGAGGAACTTCCGAAACTACTGCGGGCCCTGCAACACGTCGCCGAAGGATTGGCGAAGGCCCACGAAGCGGGCGTGGTCCATCGCGATCTCAAACCCGACAACGTGATGATCACGTCCGACGGTCACGGTAAGATTCTCGATTTCGGACTCGCGAAGCTGCTCGAACCGCAGGCGATGTCGGGCAGTGTCAGCAGCGAAGAACCGACCATCCTTCAGCATTCAACACCCGGTGTGATCCTCGGCACTGCAGGTTACATGTCGCCCGAACAGGCACAAGGCAAGACGAAAGAGATCGATCATCGCGCGGACATCTTTTCGTTCGGTTGCATTCTGTTTGAAGCTATCACCGGACGCAGGGCGTTTGCCGGCACTGACACGATCGACACGCTCAACAAGATCATTCGCGAGCCGGCGCCGTCGATTGCGGCCTTGAATCCCACCGCGCCCACCGACTTGCAGCGCATCGTTCGTCGTTGTCTCGCGAAGGATCCCGACGAGCGTTATCAGAACATCAAAGACGTCGCGATCGAGTTGAAAGAGGTCCGGCGTGAGCTGCAAGAGACGGCGACAGAGGCGCCCTCGACGTCGAGTCGCGATACGAAAACGGTATGGACGTCCGAAGCTACCATGGTCCAAAACCCGTCGGATGCTTCGACCGCGGCGCCGAGTTCGCCGTCGACGCGAGCTTCGAGTGCGGAGTTCATTGTCAACGAGATCAAGCGGCACAAAATTGCGACGGTGATTGTTATCGCGCTGACTTTGATCGCGGTCACGGTAGCTGCTCTGGCTGTTCGATCGTATTGGCATGCCGGCAGCACGGAAGTCGCGGTCGATTCGATTGCCGTCATTCCTTTTGTGAACCAGGACAAAGATTCAGGTTCCGACTGGATCTCGGATGGTCTCACCGAAAGCATCATCAACAACCTGACGCAACTTCCAAATCTGAAGGTGATCGCGCGCAGCTCGGTGTTTCGTTACAAGGGGAAGGCAGACGATCCGCTGACGATAGGCAAGGAGCTCGGCGTGCGCGCTGTGCTGACGGGACGTTTGACGCAACGTGGTGACGCGATGCTAATCAGCGCGGAGTTGGTCGATATTCGCGATAACAAACAACTCTGGGGTGAGCAGTACGAACGTAAACTTGCCGACATGCTGTCCGTACAGCGCGAGATCGCCCGCGAGATCACCAACAACCTGCGGCCGACGTTGTCCGGCGTGGACCAGTCGCGCATGGACAAGCAATACACCGCGAATCCGGAGGCCTATCAACTTTATCTGAAAGGGCGTTTCTACTGGAACAAGCGCACGCCGGCCGACTTTCAAAAGTCGATCGAATATTTCCAACAGGCGATTGCGAAAGATCCGGATTACGCGTTGGCGTATTCGGGTCTGGCCGACGCGTACACGCTCCTGACGGTTTACAGCAGCGAGCCGGCGCACAAACTGATGCCGCAGGCGAAGCGCGCGGCGCTCAAGGCGCTGGAATTGGACGACAAACTCGCCGAAGCCCATGCGTCATACGGGCAGATCGTGGTCTATTACGACTACGAGTTAGCCACAGCCGAGCAGCAGTATCGACGCGCCCTCGAACTCAATCCAAACTATGCCACAGCACACCAGTGGCTCGCCGAACACCTGGCGGCAGTGAAACGTTTCGACGAAGCGATTGCCGAGATCCAGCGTGCGCTGCAACTCGATCCGCTTTCAGTAATCATGAATCGCATCTACGCCGACATACTCGTCGATTCGCGACGCTATGACGAAGCGATTGAGCAGTACAAGAAGACTCTGGAGCTCGATCCGAATTTTCCGACCGCGCACTATTTCCTCGGCCGCGCCTACGAAGCGCTCGGCAAGTACGATCAGGCGGTCGCTCAGTACACGACCGCCGGACGCATTTCCGGATGGTCGCCCGAGGTCGTCGCAGCAGCAAACCAGGTTTACGCACGGGAAGGTTGGAAAGCATACTGGCAAGCGAGTCTGGACCAGATCCTGAAGCAGCCGGGTGGCCGCACTTTTCCTCCGTTCGTCATCGCTACTTTCTACGCTCGGCTCGGTCAAACGGAAGAAGCGATTTCGTGGTTGCATCGAGGATATGAAGAGCGGGATTTTCGCATGACGTTGATAAGCGTCTCCTTTGAGTTCGACAGCATTCGTTCCGATCCGCGCTTTGTTGAGCTAGTGCAAAAGATCGGCCTGCCGCAGTAAAATCCATCTAAACGTGCGTCAACTAATTGCCCTGATCTTGCTCGTGCTACTGTGCGCCTCGGTGCCTTACTCGCAGACTGCCGATCAGGACGACGACGTCGTACGCGTCGAAACTGACGTTACCAATCTGCCGTTCACCGCGACCGACAAACAGCGACGGTTCATCACGACCCTGCGAGCCGAAGACGTTCGCGTGCTCGAGGATGGCGTGCCGCAACAGCTCTTCACGTTTCAGCGTGAAACTGATCGTCCGCTGGCGCTCGCGTTTCTGATCGACGTTAGTCGATCGCAGGAGTACACACTGCCGGAGGAGAAAGCCGCGGCGCGATCGTTTATCGAGAACGTGTTTCAGTCGAGCAGGGACCTGGTAGCGATCATTCCGTTTACGGGTCTCGCCTACGTCGAACAGGAGATGACGCGCGACGTGTTGAGTGTTTACAAAGTTCTACAGCGTGTCGAAGTGGCGCTGCCGGCGTATCTTGGTTCGGGGCGACCGTTGAGTGGCATACCGACTGGTCCAGGTTTAACGGCGCCGCCGGAAGAAGGGACGACGGCCATCTGGGATGCGGTGTCGCTGACGTCGAGCAACGTGCTGGCGAAAACGCCGGGGTTACGGCGACGCGCGATCATTCTGTTGACGGATGGACACGACACGACTAGCCGCCTGGCTAAGGCTGATGCGATCAACAACACGTTGGCCGCCGAGGCGGTTATCTATGTGATTGGAATCGGCAACAACAAGTATGAGGGCGTGGACAAAGGTGCGCTACGCGACCTGGCACAACGGACCGGTGGGCGTGCTTTCTTCCCGGACAAGAAGTTTGACCTGGCCGCGGCTTTCGCGGAGATTGAACAGGAGCTGCGCACGCAATATCTGATTGCTTACTCCTCGACAAATAAGCGCCGCGACGGCTCGTATCGGAAGATCACGATCGAAATCACCAACCCCGATCTCCGCAAGGAAAAACTGGAACTTCGCCACCGCCCCGGCTACTTCGCCAAGCCCGCCGCATAAGCTTTATTCTCGCCCACCACAATTTCTCAACAAAAAACTTCTTGACACGGTTGGTGGTCCTGCCGTATACAAAACAGCTTGCGCCGGAATCTTGATTCGAAAGGAGCCGTCAAAAACTAACCGATGATGATAAAGACAGCCATAGACCACAACATTACATGGCAGCCGCGGGGTGCGGTGCGTGGTCTGCGTTTTAGACTGTCAGTCACCGGTTTATTTGAAGGCCAACTCGGACGAAATTCGGCCATCGGCGATAGCCGGTACATCAGGCAATAATCAGCGGGAGCGGACTCCCGCTCCCAAATCTCCAAGAAAAATCGCGAGAATTGTATGGAGCGGGCTGCTTCCCTCGGAAGCTTAAGGCCCGCTCTTATAGTTTTTTGACAATCGAAATACCTTTTTGCGGGATGAAGGCAGGGAGCCTTCCGGATGACAAACTCGGTGCTTTGCGAGAGTCCGTGAGTTCGCCATCCTCAGGAGAAGTGTGCCTCGAAGTGTGTTCGTCGCACGTTTCTCTCTGCCTTCATCTGTCTTTTAACACAAGTGAACTTGAGATCAAACGCACGCCCAGCAGTAAACACAGATCCAAACAGTGGTCGCAATTTCAAGTTCAGCAAACTAAACTACGAAAGGAGGTCAACAAGTGCCTTACGAAAAGCTACAAATCGGTGGTGCGCAAAAGGAAATTCTGTCCTGGGCCAACCACGAATTCAGCATTGAAGAACAAGCAATGCTCCGCAATGTTTCACGCTTGCCATGCCTGTTCAAGCACGTCGCGCTAATGCCTGACGCGCACCTCGGAAAGGGAAGCATGGTCGGCTCAGTGGTTGCCACAAAGGAGGCTGTAATCCCCGCAACAGTCGGAGTCGACATCGGTTGCGGAATGATGGCGGTGAAGACGCCATTCAAGAGCGGCATCCTCGACGGCAAACTCAAGGAGCTTCGCTCGAAGATCGAAGAGGCAATTCCAACCGGCTTTAGTCAGTACGGCGAATCCGTAGATGAATCGTCTTACTGGGAAGGCTGGAACGACTTCGAGGATCTTCACGCAGGCGTTCGCGATCGCAAAGCGAAGGCGATGAAGCAGTTGGGCACACTCGGTGGTGGTAACCACTTCATCGAAGTTTGTCTCGACACTGAGAACTTTGTGTGGCTGATGCTGCACTCAGGCTCACGCAACATCGGAAAGGAACTGGCTGAGCGTCATATCTCAACCGCGAAGAGTTTGTGGCGCTTGAACGAGCTGCCGGATCCCGACCTCGCCTACTTCATTTCCGGAACTCCGGAGTTTAAGGCGTACTGGAAAGACCTCGAGTGGGCGCAGCGTTACGCGATGAAGAATCGTGAAATCATGATGACGCGTCTGTTGAAGGTATTCAACAAGATGTTCAATCATCGCCAGCCATTCAAGCCCGAGCTTGCTGTCAACTGTCACCACAACTACGTCGCTCTCGAGCAGCATTATGGCGAGAACGTTTTCGTCACGCGCAAGGGAGCGATCAACGCGGCGGCAGGAACCTACGGCATCATTCCCGGATCGATGGGGGCGAAGTCGTTCATCGTCAAGGGACGTGGGTTGGCGGAGAGTTTTAGCTCCTGCTCACACGGTGCCGGACGGAAGCTATCCCGCGGCGCGGCCAAGCGTAACTTCACGAAGGAAGACCTTGAGCGCCAGACGGCGGGTGTTGAATGTCGCAAGGACTTGGGAGTGCTGGACGAAATTCCCGGCGCTTACAAGTCAATCGAAACGGTGATGAAGAACCAGGAAGATCTGGTTGAAGTCGTCGCCGAGATCAAGCAGGTGGTTTGTGTGAAGGGTTAGAGATTTTTATCCGCATTACCGAAAAAGCCTCAAACCCTCACCGCCCACCTCACTCAATTCTCAAACTAGAAAGAAGGTTATGGAAACCCATTTGTTACAAACAATGTTTGGACGTATGGGAGCACGCGTCAGAGTGCGCGAGTTGTCTCCTCCGAACAGGCAAATCGGAGTAGACATCGGAACACCACAAAACCGTAGTGCTGAATGATTGGCACAGAGTGATGATGAACACCGAGCGTAATGCTCCCGGAGCGCGTTCGGTCGTTTTTCTCGATTAACCAAGTTTCAAGAGCGGTGACTTCGCACCTTGCGAAGTCTTGCCGTCCTCACCTGCCGCTCTTGATCCCCTTTCACCCCACGCAAACACAATCACAAACAGAGAGGAGGTGATCCTACGAAACGGGCAGGACCGTGCGTCTGCCTTTTGAGTATGAACAGAAGAAGTAATCACCTGCATAAAGCGAAGGGCGGCCCGGTGGTCGCCCTTTGCAAATTCACGAAAGGAGGTGCCGGGTATGGCACTCGATGGACGAGTACTTTTACTAAACCAAACTTACGAACCGCTCGGCACTGTCAGTGTCGCGCGAGCGGTAATCATGGCGATCAAGGGCACCGTTACCGTTGAGGAACTCGACGGCGATCGCGTGCTGCGTTCGGCGCGGACGGAGTTTCCCGTTCCGTCTGTGATTCGACGCCGCAGTTACATCAACGTGCGCCAGCGTCGCGAAGCGTCAGGCATGAAGCGAACGCGTATTTACATGCGCGACAAGTTTCGTTGTCAGTATTGCGGGGTGAAGAAGACGCCGGGCGACCTGACGTTGGACCACATTCTGCCGCGTTCTCGCGGTGGAGATAACACGCCGATGAACGTCGTTACGGCGTGTGTCTCCTGCAACGGCCGCAAGGGCAACCGCACGCCGTCCGAGGCGCGCATGCCGCTGCTTACCTCGCAAACGGCGCTGCGTGTGAAGCTCGAGCGCGTCGTGCTTTGCCACTACGCCGAGGCGCGTAGCGAGTGGCGCAAGTACCTCTTCATGGACGTCTACGACGATCGCGACGTGCGTGACAAGGTCGCTCGCGAACGTGCGCGCCGCTAACCCCTTACAACCGCAAAAAGGTATTTCGACTGTCATCCGTGTTATGCCAGGAAAGCAGAAACACGGAATAAAAAACATAAGTATGAGCATCGAGAACTTCATCCGTGACGCGCTCTACAAACCGAACGACTACATTGCTTACCACGTCGGGCGGGAGTTGGCGGAGCTGCACCCCGGAAAGTCGATCCTCGAAGGTCGGACATGGTACTTCGATCTCGATGCTTTCGTGCGCGCGGAACAGTGCTCCATCATCGAGCAGAAGTCGGTCTTCCACCACGTCAAGACTGAATGGATGGGTATCGGCAAGAAACAACGTGAGCAGATCCAAAACTCCTGGCTCAACGTTCTGTGGAAAGGACAACTGCTAGACGTCATCCTCATCAGCTGGGCCGAAAGCTGCTACCGCGGCCGGCACCACTGGATCATTGCGGACGACAAAAAGGTCGCCGAAGACTTCTTCGACGCAGTTTGCGAATGGAGCTGCGAGGTGCGCGGCGAAATCCTCGTGTACCACAACGGCTGCTTCGAAAAGAACAAAGACCTCTTCGACTCGATCAAAGGCGCAACCTTCGACAACCTCGTCCTCCAGGGTTCGTTAAAACACGACATCCAAAACGACTTTGCGCAATTCTTCGACTCCCGCGAGATCTACGAACGTTACGGAATCCCGTGGAAACGCGGCGCGATCTTCATTGGACCACCCGGAAACGGGAAGACCCACACACTCAAGGCCCTCATCAACCAGCTCGGCAAACCCTGCCTCTACGTCCGCAGCTTCAAGTCGGAACACGAGACGGAACAGGAGCACATGGCGGAAGTCTTCGAACGCGCACGCATGGCGCCGTGCATCGTCGTGCTCGAAGACCTCGACTCGATGATCGACAACAGCAACCGCTCGTTCTTTCTCAACGAACTCGACGGGTTCCAGGCAAACACCGGTGTAGTCGTGCTGGCTACGACCAACCACCCCGACAAACTTGACGCGTCGATTCTCGAACGGCCGAGCCGCTTCGACCGCAAGTACCACTTCCACTTGCCGGCCCAAGCTGAACGCCTGGCGTACCTCAACAACTGGAACGGCAACCTCCAGGCCGAACTACGCGTGTCTGAAAAAGGCGCAGCGCAGGTGGTCAGCACAACCGAGGGTTTTTCCTTCGCGTACCTGAAGGAACTATTCGTCGCCTCGATGGTGCAATGGATGTCAGACGGTCGCAGCAAGTCGATGGACGACGTTTTGCTGGCCCAGACGGAGCTGTTGCGCCAGCAGATGAAGATCAAAGCGGAAGAACCAGAACGGTGAGGATATTTCTCACGCAAAGTCGCAAAGACGCAAAGCAAACAGGCAGAAACACGGTCACTTTGCGTCTTTGCGCCTTTGCGCGAGAAATATTCAGCCGCTTTAACCCTGCCAGAGTTGACAGTAAGTCTCAGTGGCTCATCGCGTAGATTACGACGTTGATTCCCACCTTGTAAGCCGGCAAGCCGTACTTCACCGGATAAGCAGGATCGTTGATCCACTCCCACGCGTCGCCGAGGTCGGAGTTACGGGCTATGAAGACCATCAGACGACCATGCTTATTCTCGATACCCATATAGTACGGAACGACGCCGCCTTTTTCTGACGTGATTCCGCGCTGGGCGTTGTAGACGTTCGGCACTTGCACGATCTCTTCAACGTCGAGATAGGAATGGAAGATCGGGTGGGTCAACGACAGTTCCTTGATCTCGTATTCAGGGACGATCTTGTGAAACTGTTCCTGTACGTTTTGCCACTCGTACTCGCCCCAGAAGTCGTCGAGGAAAATGAAACCGCCGCGCATGATGTACTCGCGCAGGCGTGCGGCCTGTTCGTTGGACAGTTCCATGAAACCGGGCTCGACGATGTAGAGGATCGGATAGTCGAAGATCCGATCGTCGAGTATTTCGAGTGCTTCGGGGCGGGGCGCGATCTTGAGGTTTGTGCCGGCCCATTCACGGAGGCCGACAATGAAGTTGTTGTCTGCTTCAGGATAATCGGTGGTCCAGGTGCCCCCGCCGTAACCGCGCCGGCCGTAACCGCGAACCGGCGACTCGTAAATGGTGCGGACGAACGTGAACTCACCGAAAGATGGTCCACCATCTGCGGGTGTTGACGTCGGACGGCGACGCGAGCGGAAGTTACCGAATTGATCGAATTGCGACTGCGCCACCGTCGGCAGCAGTAGCGCGGCAAGAACGAATAGTGGCAGGAATTTCTTGAACACAGATAACACCGCTTATTGTCGCGGACGTGCGCCCGATAGACGTCGATAATATTCTTCAACGGCGCGACGATACTTCTCCGGGGCCGCGCCTTCATCTCTCAGACGCAGGTTTGTGCGTCCGCTTTGTTGTTGCAAGTGGCGGCTCAACTCGAGTTCGAGTTGGCGCAAGGGCTCGATGACGGCCTCCTTGACGTGCGCGGCGGTTGCGGCGTCACCTTCCATGCGGCCATCGGCGAGCCGTCGTAACTCTTCGATCACTTCGTCGAGACGGCCCGCGCCCAGTCCGGTTGTGCCCCATTCGCGGCGCAAGTCCTGGGCTTCGCGGAGACGTTCACGTACTTCGGCGGACAATTGGCGATTGTCGCCCCAGTCGCCGCCGACGGGCCCCCACTGTGGTCCAAGGTACTGTCTGCCGCTGCGACCATCGCCGCCGTTTTGTGTGCCACCGGCTTGTTGGCCACCCTGCTGTTGTCCTTGTTGTTGACCTTGTTGTTGGCCCGACTGGCCCTGTTGACCCTGCTGACCTTGTTGACCCTGCTGACCTTGTTGACCCTGCTGGCCTTGTTGACCTTGTTGGCCTTGTTGACCTTGTTGACCTTGCCGGCCTTGCTGACTCTGCTGGCCCTGCTGGCTTTGTTGTCCTTGTTGACCCTGTTGACCTCTTTGACCTCGTTGGCTCCTCTCGTCCAAACGCCGGCGAAGCGAATCGAGATTGTCGGCGAGCTGACGCGTGCGGTCCAGGTTCTCTTCCGCACTCGAACCATTCGATCCGCGCGCGCTTTGTTCAGCCGCTTGCAAACGCTCCGACAGATTATTGAGACTGCGCTCGATCGCGCGTTCATCGTTTTGACCCGCGCCCTGCTGACCCCCGTTCAGCGACTGTTTGCTCTCACGAATGCGATCCGCAACCCGGTCGCGCGCCAATGAATCTGCCGCATCCTTCAACTGTCGCGCGGTGCGTTGCTGGCCCTGACCCTGGCCCATCGCGCGCGCCGACTGTTCGATGTCCTGTTGCAGGTTCGCGACCGTGTCAGCCAGCGTGTCTTTGCGCTCGCCCAATTGCTCGCGTGCTTTGCGCGAGTTCTCATCCTGCCCGCTCTGACCGCCGCGCCGCGAAAGGTTTTCCATGTCTTTTGCGATCTCGCGTTGTCGAGAAGCAGCTTGCGCAGCACGCTGGCGTAAATCGGAGATCTGTTGTTGTCTTCCGGACGAACCCGTTTGACCGGCGCGTTGTTGACCACTGGCGCCGCTCATCTGTTGCAGACGCTGCTGCGCCTGTTGCAAACGTTCGAGCGCGCGTTCGTTCTGCGCGATCGCCTCGTTTGGGTTGCTGCGCTGCGAAGCCTGTGCTTTTTGCAGCTCGTCGGCGGTCTGGTTGAGCTGTTGCGCTAACTGCTGCATCTGGGGATCGCGACGCTCGCGCGAGAGACGTTCAAGTTCACGGGCCGCTTTGCGCGTCTCTTCGATCATCTCCTGCTGTTGTCGCTGACTGCCGCCCGAGCCTCCGCCTTGCATCTGTTGCTGGCGCCGTCGCTGTTCCTCGAGCGCTGCCTGTTGGCGACGAGCGAGCTCTTCCAACCGGCGTTCGGCCTCGCTCTTCTGCTGTTCGGCTTGCTGCTGTTGGGCCCGCTGCACGGTCTCGTACTGGTTCTTCATCTTGTCGAGCTCGAGCTCGAAAAGACCCGCGAGTTCCTGTTGTTCTCTTTGACCACCGCTGCCGCCCTGTCCGCTCTGGTTCCCGAACGCCACCTGCACTTCGCGGAAGATTGCGTCGGCGGCGAGTAGTCGTTGCAGGGCACGTTGTTCGGGAGGCAACGCGTCTTTGCCAGTCTGTTTCCTCAGCGGAGGTGGCGCGCCTTCCATCTCCTTCGCGGCCTGACGCAGGTGCTCGGCCATTTCGGCGACCTGCTTCTGGCCGTCAGTGCCGCCGAGCCGGCGACCCATGCGATCGAGAAAGTCTAGAGTATCGGTCCGGAGTTTTTCCTGGCCCGAAGCAACCGCTTCGTAACCATCCTTACGTTCCTGTTCGGTGTACTTGTCACCTTCGCGAATCAGCTTGTGCGTGGCCGCGATCAGATCTTTCTGACGGCGCGAGAGTGCGTTCTGGTCCTGGTCACCGCCACCACCGCCACCGCCGCCGCCTTGCTGCTGCGACTGCTTGTACTCCATTTCAAAGGGCTTCACTTCGATGAAGTAAATGTCGCTCGTCGATTCGTTACTCGCGTCGCGAGCCTTGGCATAGTAGGAAATGAAATCGCCGGGTTTCAGATTGTATTCTTCGAGGAAAAACGTGTACGCGCCGCTCAGCGACCGCGCCGATTCGCGCGCCAGTTCCTGAAGATTGACTTTCTTCTCCTCGCCACCGTTTACGGAAAAAAGCAGGTCCATCGATACGACGCCGTAGTCGTCTTCAGCGCGCGCCTGCGTGAACACCTCTTCCAGGTTCGTGGCTTTCTTGTCGCGGCCGGGTTTGTCGAACGAGATCGTCGGCGGTTGATCGACAAGAACTGAGACGTCGTACTCGTTCGATCCTCGATATGCTTCACCGTCAGTGCTGACGAGTTCGATGTAGTAGCTGGTGTCAGTGGTGACTGTCAGCTCGCCGGCGAAGTTTTTGGAGTCACCGCCCTGCTGTTTCATCTCGACTTTTTTGCCGTCGGCGTAGACGATGCGTGCCGCGCGCACTTTGCCGGTGAGTGTTGCGGTAATGGTTGCGGTCGTTCCTTTCAGCGCCGCAATGTCGCCGCCGTCTTCAACGGTCTTCGTCGGAAGATTCGTGAACGCAGGGAAGTTGAGTGTCAGGTCGAGTTGCTTGACGTAAGGCAGATCGACGACGTTGAGTTTGAAAACGTCCGAACGAACGCTGTTCGACTCGACGAAGTATTCCATCGAGTCCTGGATGTTGAAGATCGAGAACCGGAAGTCGTTGCGTGCCTTTGCCGGTTCCATTGTCTGGCCCTGGAAGTCCTCACTCGATCCGAGCGGACGCGCGAAGATGGTTACGGTTTGCGAGTCGAAATTGACGAGCGTGGCCAGGATGTCCTGATCGGAACCTTTCGGAACGCGGGCAGTGCCCGGCTTTACTTTGATACTCAGCGCATTGGTCGACGCGGCGAGTGTGGTTGGCGTTACCAGTTGGGCCACGCCTTCGGAGATCTCGCGCGGTCCCCACTTGAGCACACCGGCAAACAGCAACAGACTCGCGAGTGCGGCGCCGCCGTACATCATTAATCGTGAGCGGCGAATGACGTTTCGCACGTCGAGCGTCGCGGAAACGTCGTTGGCGTCGCGATAGAGGCGGTTGACGATCGCGGGCGAGATGCCCTTTGTGTTTCCGTTTGCGTACTCGACCGCCGTAACGAGACGGTCTTCAGCGCCGAAGGTGCGTTCTTCGATGAGGCGAGCGAGTCGCGCGTCGGTGATGCGTTTGAACAGCGGCCGAACGAGTGCAAAGTAGATCGTGGCCAGACAGGTTAGCAGCGCGCCGATGCGCAATGTGATCAGTGCGGCGCCGTTGTAGCGGTAACGGTGCGCGGCCCAGCCGGTCAGGAGCAGCACCCCGGCGACCACGCAGAGGCTGATCGCCACTCCCCGCAGTGAAAGCAAAAGTTGCCGTCGCGATCTCGCCTTGCGTAAGAGATCCTGCAATAGGTTAGTTTCAGGGCTCATTACCTACCCCCTACTGGCCGCCAGTTAAATATACCCGCTACCCAACCATCTTCACCATCTTAGTTCGTCGCGCCAACACCGATTCGGCAAGCAATAACAGCAACGCCAGAAAAAGGAGCGACCACCAGACCCGCTGCCGTCCTTCGATCTCCTCCCCACTCGCATTCAGATTTGCATTGCTTCCTTCGCCGCTGCCTGATCCGCCGGTTACGCCGGCGACGAATTCGCCGAAGTTCAACTTTGCGAAATCACCTTCGGCGCCGTCGGTATTGATCGCAGCGAAACCCGGCTGGCTGCTGTAACGCAAACGGTAAAAACCGAGTTCGCGCGCGGTGACAAGGAGATCGCCATCCGGTGTGTTGCGCGCTTCCGAGAGACGAGCACCTGCCGGCGTATCGACTGGTGGCACTTGCCCGTTCGCTTCCTTGCGGACCGTGAAAGTCTGGCCCAGGCCGTACCACGCGTTCTCTTCGCGCGCGCCTGCGTATCGGACCATCTGGTGAATGAACGGGAGATAAAGCGGCGTCAACGGCAGATCGTTCCAGCTTGGACCAAGCGACGAAGTAAACAGCATTACTCGACCCTTACCGGACCGCGATTCAACCAGTGCCGGACTGCCGTCTTCGAAACGCGCGAGCACGCTGGCGGCAGCGGCCGGTTCGGAGCGGAAGTAGCCGATCACGTGCGTGGCGGCGAGACGGCCACTCTCCTGAAACACTTCGAATATGGGGTGGTCAAACTTCACATTCGTGATCGCAACACTCTCGCCCGCTTTCGTCTGTACCGCCTCGCGCAATGACGCGGGCATGATGCTTTGCAGGGAATTGAAACTGTCGGTGGTCGTGCGTGGTCCGGCGGAAACGATTACCTGTCCGCCGGCCTGGACAAACTTCGTCAACGCATCGGCGAGCGCGCCGCTGATTGGACCAGCATCGTTGAGTACTACAAGCGCGTACTCGGCGATGCTCGACGGATCGACGGCTCCGGTGCTCTTCAACGAGAACGTGAATGGCAGATCGTCGTTGGTCGTCAACGCGCTTTGCAGGTGCAGGCTGTCGCTGCGTCCGCGCGACGCGCTCTCGACGATCAGCGCTTTGGACGGCGTCTCTCGCCGCAACGTGAAATAGAAGCGGTTATCGGGCGCGAAGTCGCCGGACACGACATCGATCGTGCAGCGGTTCGCGCCTTCGTTCAGGTTGAATCCCGTGAACTCGATCACTTTCGCGTCACGGGAGTTGAGACTGATGTCACGCTTCTCAACCGTCTGCTCGTTGATCTGGAAATCCACCTGGATGTGATCGCGAGGCGTGTCGCCGAAGTTGCTGATATGGACCGCGAGATTGTCGAGGTACTTCTGCCCAAACACCACACCACGCGCTTCGACATTTGTTATGGCGACATTCGCGACGGGATCGTTTGCCGCGACGTCCATCGTCGTGAGTTGCGTGCTGTTCGCGAGTTTGAACGTGGCGGTGTTTTGATTCCAGCCGGGCGCCTGAAAGTCGGAAATCATGACGATACGCTTTGGGCCACTGGTTTCGATTTCACCGAGCAGCGATTCAGCGCCGCGCAGCGCCTGTTCGTAATCTGTCCCGTCCCAGCCGGCGGTCAGACTTCTGATCGCGAACTGCAAACGGTTTTTGTCCGCAGTAAAGCGATTGATGATCGTGTAGCGTTTGTCGAATGACACGAGCGCGATCTGTTCGTCGTTTCTCGCATCGTCGACGGCGGTTTCCGCGCGTTTCAGCGCTTCAGCGAAGAGCGGCTCGCGTCGCATGCTCAACGAATTGTCGACGAGAATAACGGTTGCGCCGGCGGCTGTTGTTTCTTTCGCGGAGCTGCCGCCACTGAAAAACGGGCGTGTGAAAGCAATGACGATCAGCAGGATCGCCAGGCAGCGGAGTAATAGCAGCAGCACATTCTGGAGTGTGCGGCGACGAATGGTTCGTTGCGGCACCTGACGCACGAAAACGAGTGCAGGAAACTGGACCTTGCGCGCGCGCGTGCGCCGCACGAGATGCACCAGTATCGGGGCAGCTAAAGCCGCTACACCCAAAAAGAAAAGTGGAGTCAGGAATGACATTCGTTAAATCCGCGGCTCACCGGCCCGCGCGTCGCGACAAGAACGAGAACAACGCAAAATCCAACGGCTGCTGTGTCGTCAACATTTCGTAGTCGACGTGGTTCGCTGCCGCACAGCTACGCATGTCGTCGACATGCTGCCGCATGCGTTCACGATAGCCGCCCGTTACCACCTCGGGAATCACCGGCATCTGTTCCTGGGTCTCGGCGTCTTCGAGCAACAACACCGGATCGGTGAAATCGAAGTCGAGCTCGTTTTGATCGAGCACGTGAAACGCGACCAAATCATGTCCTTTGAATCGCAGATGCTGAAACGCTTCCTTGAGGCGGTCTGCGTAATCGTAAAAGTCTGAGATGAGCACGACGATACCGCGGCGCGTAAGGATCTCGGCGAGTTGATGAAGCGATTCCGCCAAACGCGTTTCGCCGCCCGGCTGGAGCATCGACAATGTGCCGAAGATCGTGCGCATGTGCCCCGTGCGATTGCGCGCGGGCACGTGCGTGTGAACCTTGTCAGAAAACGCGACCAAACCGACTGCATCCTGCTGCCGGTTGAGCAGGTACGCGATCGACGCGGCGAGAAACTGCGCGTACTGCAACTTAGTCACGGAGCTCGCGTGTGCGTAGTCCATCGACGCGCTGGTGTCGATGAGAACGTGACACTGCGTGTTCGTGTCGGCGCGATACTTTTTAATGAAGTAGCGATCGGTGCGGCCTAGCAGGCGCCAGTCGAGATAACGTAAATCGTCGCCGGGGTTGTACTGCCGGTACTCGGTAAATTCAGTCGAGAAACCGGTGTACGGCGAGCGATGCAACCCGGACATGAACCCTTCGACAACGGCGCGCGCGAGCAGCTCGAGCGATCCGATCCGCGCGAGCAGTTCGGGATCGAGAAACCTTGCTGGGGTGGTCGTTGGAGTCATGTTACCGAGTCGGTTTTCAGCCACAAAGAGGCACAAGATTCAGCCACAAAGAGGCACAAGA
>CBFGMX010000053.1:0-30848 GCA_965649955.1 uncultured bacterium | reverse complement strand
GAAGTTCGTTACGCTGCGCGCGCGCTGTTGCAGCGTCCAGGTTTTTCGCTGGTAGCTGTGTTGACGCTGGCGCTGGGGATCGGCGCGAACACGGCGATCTTTAGTCTGGTGAACACGGTGTTGTTGCGTTCGATGCCAATCGAGCGACCCGAAGACGTTTTTGCGATGAACATGCGTCGCAAAGACGATTCGATGTCGGCGATGTCGTATCCGAACTATCTCGACTTCCGCGATCGTAACGAAGTGTTGTCAGGCCTGTTGGTCTATCGCTTCGTGCCGCTCAGCTTGAGCCGGTCGGGTGCGAACGAACGAATCTGGGGTTACGAAGTCTCCGGCAACTACTTCGACGTGCTCGGCGTGAAGCCGATCCATGGACGCACTTTTCTTCCAGAAGAAGACAAGACGCGGCTGACACACCCGGTCGTGGTCCTGAGTTACGACGGCTGGCAACGGCGCTTCGGCGGCGATCCTGGTGTCGTCGGCAAAGACATTCTTCTTAACAATCGCCAGTTTCGCGTAATCGGTATCACACCCGAGAGCTTCAAAGGCACGGAACAGATTTACGAAGCGGAGTTGTGGGTGCCCGCCTTGATGTTGCCCTGGGTGGAACCCGGATCCAACTCGCTCGACCGCCGCGGCGACAACAACTTCTTCGGCGTCGCTCGTGTCAAACCGGGAATCACTGCATCCCAGGCCGAAGCGTCGTTGAACCTACTGGCCGAACAACTCGCTAAGGAGTATCCCGACAGCAACGAAGGCCAATCGATCAGGCTTGGACCACCCGGATTCATCATTCCGGAATTGCGTGGTGCGGTGGTTAGTTTCACCTGGGTGTTGATGGCCGCGGTCGCACTGGTCTTACTCGTAACGTGTACAAACCTGGCCGGCCTGCTGCTGGCGCGGGCGACCGATCGACGTCGCGAGATAGCGATTCGGCTGGCGATGGGTGCGAGCCGCGCACGTCTGATCCGGCAGTTACTCACGGAAAGTTTGTTGCTTTCGCTCGTCGGCGGCGCCGCGGGTTTGTTCCTGGCTATCTGGATCGTCAGGGCGTTGCTGGCATTCAAACCACCGATCGATTTTCCGTTAACGATCGATCTCGGGCTCGACTGGCGAGTGCTGCTGTTCTCAATGGGCGTATCGCTTGTCGCCGGTGCGATCTTTGGTCTAGCGCCCGCGCTCCAATCCACGCGCCCCAACCTGTTGCACGCGTTGAAAGACACCTCGGCACAGGGCGGTGCGGGCAGGACGCGTTTGCGCAGCGTACTGGTCGTCGCGCAGATCGCGATCTCGCTGGTGGTCCTGATCGCTGCCGGACTCGTCGTGCGCACGCTTCAGCAACTGCAAACGATGAACCCGGGTTTCGATCCGCAGAACGCGTTGACTATGTCGTTTGACCTCAGTTTGCAGGGATACGACGAGCCGCGCGGCCAGCAGTTTTACCGACAGGTCGTCGAGCGAGTACGGGCGTTGCCCGGCGTGAAATCGGCGGCGGCTACGAGTTACATCCCGCTCAGCTTGAACTACAACAGCCGAGGTATCTACGTCGAAGGTGAACCGGTTGTACGGGGCGCGAACTCGCCGATCGCGATGAATGCCGCTGTTGGACCACACTACTTCGAAACGATGGCCACGCCGATATTGCACGGACGCGAATTCACGGACCAGGACGTCGAGAAATCGGAACAGGTCGCGATTGTGAACGAGACGTTCGTGCGGCGATTGATGCCGGCGGTGAATACGCCGGCTGAAGCAGTCGGCAAACGGGTCAGCTTTGGCGACGCAACCGGGCCGTTCATGCGAATCGTCGGCGTTGCGCGGGATGGAAAGTACTTCAACATCGCCGAAGAGCCGCGCACGTTCATCTGGACGCCGTTGACGCAGGACTACATGTCGAGCGGCTCGATCATGGTCCGCACGACCGGAAATCCGGAATCAGTGTTTGGAGCAGTACGAAGTGAATTGCAGTCGCTGGATCCGAACCTGCCGCTGTTTGACGTTAAGACGTTGAAGGAACACATGCGCCTGGCGCTGTTTCCGGCGCGTGTCGCAGCGATGGTTTTGGGTGTGTTTGGGCTAGTGGCCCTGTTGCTTTCAGCTATCGGGATTTACGGCATCACGTCTTACGCCGTCGCACAGCGCACGCATGAGATTGGCATCCGCATGGCGCTCGGCGCGCAATTGGGAGACGTGTTGCGGCTGGTCCTGAACCACGGCTTGAAGTTGACACTGATCGGCGCGGCGATCGGACTGGCCGGTGCTTACATGACGACGCAAGCGATCACGAGTGTGCTCTACGGCGTTAGCGCAACGGATCCGCTGACGTTCGTTTTGGTGTCGTTGTTGTTGATTGCGGTTGCACTGGTGGCGTGTTACGTCCCGGCGCGGCGCGCGACGAAAGTTGATCCTCTGGTCGCATTAAGAAACGAGTGAGGTCCATGGAAAATCTTTTCAAAGACATCCGTTACGGCGTGCGTAGTTTTCTCAAACGTCCCGGCTTTCTGGCGATCGCACTCTCGACACTTGCACTTGGGATCGGGTCGACGACCGCGATGTACACGGTCGTCAACTCAGTGTTGTTGCGGCCGCTCCAATTTCCTGAACCGGAACGCATAGTGATGTTGGAAGCCATGAACCCGCGAATGGGAATCACGCAGAGCAACATGTCCGTTCCCGACATCCTCGACTGGCAACAGCAGAGCCAATCGTTTGAACAGATCGCGTCGTTTGTTACCGGGGGCATCTTCTTGACGACCGGCGACGAGACCGAACGCGTGCGCGCGGCCGGCGTGTCGGCAGAGTTCTTTCCGCTGTTTCGCACGAACCCGATTCATGGTCGATGGATTCAGGAAAGTGAGACAAAGCAGGAAAGCGACCCCGTCGCCGTTATCAGTCACTCACTGTGGCAACGAAAGTTTGGCGGCGCTGCGAACGTTGTGAACAGCAAAGTCACGCTCAACGGAAAGGGAGCAATAATCGTCGGCATCATGCCAGCCGGTTTCAACTATCCGGCCGATTCCGAAATGTGGACCGCGTTCACAACCGATCCGGCCAGCGAGCCGCGCGACAATCGTTACGTCAACGTCATCTCGCGATTGAAGTCGAACGTTTCATTGGCCCAGGCGCAGACGGAGATGGACACCATCAACCAGCGTTTGGCCCAGAACTACGTCGTCACAAACACGGGCTGGAGCGTGCGTTTGACAGAACTACGCGAGCGTCTGGTCGGTGAATTGCGGACGTCGTTGATCATTCTTCTCGGCGCAGTTGCAGTGGTCCTGCTGATTGCGTGTGCGAACGTTGCAAACCTACTGCTTGCGCGCGCGGCGTACCGGCAAAAAGAGATCGCGGTGCGAACGGCGCTGGGCGCGAGCCGAGTTCGCGTCGTACGCCAACTTTTGACTGAGAGCGTTTTGCTCTCGCTGGTCAGTGGACTCATCGGTCTCGGTCTGAGCGTGTGGTTGTTGAAGCTGCTGATCGCGATCAGCCCGCCAAACACGCCTCGCCTGGACGAGATCGGCATCGACTGGCGCGTCTTCCTGTTTGCACTCGGTGTGACGATCCTCGCGGGTCTGGTTTTCGGGCTCGTCCCCGCGTTGCATACATCACGACCCGATCTCAACGAGACGCTGAAAGAGAGCGGACGACAGGGTGCAGCGAGCGGGAGTCGCAATCGAGTGGGAAGTTTTCTCATTGTTTCCGAGATCGCATTGTCATTCATCCTGCTCGCGAGCGCGGGATTGCTGATCAAGAGTTTTATTAATCTCCGGCGGATCGATCCCGGCTTCAATCCCGATAAGGTGCTGGCGCTGCGGTTGACGCTGACGCCGGGAAAATATGCGCAAGGCGAGCCGCGTGCGCAGATCTACAAGCAACTGATCGAGCGGGTGAAAGCGACGCCGGGTGTACAAGCGGCGAGTGCGGTGTTGAGTCTGCCGCTGGGCGGCGACACGTTTAATTTGGGCCGTGGCGTGATTCGCGAAGGTAGTCCCGCAACAGCCGAAGAACAGATCAGTGCGCAGCACCTCGTCATAACCCCCGACTATTTCCAGACACTTCAGATTCCGGTGAAAGCCGGACGCGCTTTCAACGATCAGGACAACCTGCAATCCGCGAAGGTTGTGATCGTAAACGAAAAGATGGCACGTCAACTCTGGCCCGGTGAGGATCCCATCGGCAAACGTATCCATATCTGGCGCGACGAGAAGTTTCAGCGCGAGGTCGTCGGCGTTGTCGGCGACACAAGGCAATCGTTGGACAAGGACGCGGGAATCCAGATGTACGTGCCGTACGCGCAGGATCCGACCTGGGGCAGCCTTTCGCTGGTAGTGCGCACGACGGGCGAACCGACAGCGCTGGCGAGCTCTGTGCGCGACGCGATCAAATCGGTCGATAAAACGTTGGCGACTTACAACTTGAAAACTATGGACGACGTGGTTGCAATTTCAGCGGCGCCACGGCGCCTGCCGATGATGTTGTTGACCGCGTTCGCGGGCGTTGCGATGTTGCTCGCGATGCTGGGCATCTATGGCGTCACTTCGTACTACGTCACGCAACGAACGCACGAGATCGGAATTCGCATGGCCCTGGGTGCGCGCATGACGCAGATCATGCGTCTCGTTTTAAAGCAGGGAATGGTTATGGTGGTTTTAGGCGTCGGCATCGGCGTCGCCGGTTCGTGGTTTGCGACGCGTTTGTTGTCGAGTTTGTTGCTTGGCGTGAGCGTGACCGATTCAGTCACATTCGTCGGCGTAGCGGTGTTACTCATATTAGTAGCGCTATTGGCTTGTTATATCCCGGCCCGTCGGGCGACGAAAGTCGATCCGATGGTCGCGCTGCGTTACGAGTAAGAGTCACACGGATTTTTAGTCTTAGGCTACGAATTGACATGCAAACTTTTCTACAAGACATCCGCTACGGCCTGCGTGGGCTTTGGAAACGTCCGGGTTTTACGGCGGTCGCTTTGATAACTCTCGCGTTGGGCATTGGTGCCAACGCCGCAATTTTTAGCGTCGTCAACGCGGTGTTGCTTAAGCCGCTCCAGTTTCGTGATCCGGAACGATTAGTAATCCTTTGGGAAGACGCTTCGTTCGTCGGGTTTCCGCGCAATACTCCCGCGCCCGCAAATTACGTCGATTGGAAAACCCAGGCGCAGTCGTTTGAAGACGTGGCTGCGACGCACGAGTCGAGTCTTAACCTCACGGGTGACGGCGAGCCTGAACGAGTACCGACCCGTCGCGTGACTCACAACTTCTTCAGCTTACTGGGCGTGCAACCTCTGATCGGCCGCGGTTTTCTCCCCGACGAGGATCGTCCGCAGGCGAACAGGGTGGTCGTTCTGAGTTATCCGCTGTGGCAAACCCGTTATGGCGGCGATCACAACATTCTCAACCGCACGGTCTTACTCAACGGCGAGAAGCACACGGTCGTCGGCGTTATGCCTGCCGGTTTTCAATGGCTCGAGACTGAAGAGCGGCTGTGGGTGCCACTGGCACTCGACTCGGAAGAGCTTGCGAATCGTGGCAACCACTATCTGACAGTCATTGCGCGCATGAAGCCCGGTGTCTCGATGGTCCAGGCCCAGTCTGAAATGAACGCAATAATGTCGCGGATCGCGAAGGACCATCCCGAGGAAACATGGAGAGGCGAACTCGGGGCGGTCGTGATGCCGTTGCACGAACAGTTGGCCGGCGACGCGCGGCGTCCGTTGTTGGTGCTGCTGATCGCGGTCGCGTTCGTGTTGCTGATTGCGTGCGCGAACATCGCCAGCCTGTTGCTTGCACGCGCTGCCGGGCGCCGTCGCGAGATTGCCGTCCGAACGGCGTTGGGCGCGAGCCGCATGCGCATCGTCAGACAGTTGCTGACGGAGAGTCTGTTGCTCTCGGTCTTCGGCGGCATCAGCGGAGTGTTGCTGGCTTTCTGGAGTTTTGGGTTCTTCGAGAACTTGATCCCGGAAGGCATGAGGCAGTCGACGAATCTCAAGCTCGACGGCAAGGTCCTGCTGTTCGCGCTGGGGACGTCGATCGTTACCGGCATCGTCTTCGGTTTGATTCCGGCGCTACAGGCGGCGGGTGTGGATTTGAACGAAAGTTTGAAACAAAGCGGCGGACGATCGGGCTCGGGATCGGGCATGAAATTGCGCAGCGGCATGATCGTGTTTGAAGTTTCGTTGTCGCTGGTGTTGTTAGTCGGCGCGGTCCTGCTTATTCAAACGCTCTTCCAACTGTTCAACCAGTATTCGGTGCTCGCGCCTGACAAGGTATTGACCATGCGCACGACCTTGCCGCTGAGCAAGTACGACGAGCCCGGCAAACGCAACGCGTTCTATCAAAACGTTCTGCAACATGTGGAAGCTGTTCCCGGCGTCGTCTCGGCCGGGTACACGACGGCAATACCGTTGTCGTGGAAGGGCGGAACCACCGGGGTCTTTCCGGAAGGCACGAGCGAGCCCGTTCCGGGCGTGTCGTACGACGCCATTCATCGCCAGGTCAGTTCGAACTACTTGCAGACGATGAGCATACCGTTGCGGCAGGGTCGTTACTTCACTGCGCAAGACAACGAGCAGGCGATGGCGGTCGCGATCATCAACGAGACGATGGCGCGAGAGTATTGGCCCAACGGCGACGCGGTGGGCCGTCGTTTCAAACTCGGCGATCCGGCGGAAGACACACCGTGGTTCACGATCGTGGGCATCGTTGGCGACGTTCGTCAGATGGGTATCGACGTGGCGGTCAAAGGCGAAATGTACCTGCCGTACGGGCAGGTGGCTCCCTACGATTTTTACGCCCCGCGCGATCTCGTGCTGCGCACCAACGGCGATCCGTTTAGTGTCGTAGGCGCCGTCCGTCAGGCAATTCGTGCCGTCGATCCTGATCAGCCCGTTTCAAACGTGGCCACCATGGAAGAGGTGCTTGGCCGTGAAGCTTCGCAACGACGGCTCGGTATGATCCTCCTCACCGCCTTCGCGGTGCTCGCGTTGCTGTTGGCCTCGCTCGGAATCTACGGCGTGCTCGCGTACTTCGTCACCCAACACAGAAACGAGATCGGTGTGCGGCTGGCACTCGGTGCGACGCCCGCGAGGATTTTGCTGCTGGTGCTGCAAAAGGGAATGAAGTTGACGCTGGTGGGCGTGGTCATTGGTTTGGTCGCGTCGTTTGCACTGACACGTTTGATGACTTCGTTGCTCTTCGGAGTTAACGCGGTCGATCCATTGACGTTCGTTGCGGTTCCTTTGCTGCTGGCGGTGGTTGCGTTGTTCGCATGTTGGATACCTGCGCGCCGCGCTGCCAGGGTCGATCCCATGGTCGCGCTTCGGTACGAGTAGTTTCAAACACGGATTACACCATCATGAACACTCTCCTCCAGGATCTGCGATACGGCGTGCGGATGCTGTTGAAGCATCCGGGCGTGAGCATTGTTGCGATTGTCACTCTCGCACTGGGCATTGGTGCAAACACGGCGATCTTCAGTGTCGTCAACGCGGTCCTGCTGCGTCCATTGAACTACAAGGATCCCGAACGGCTCGTTTCGCTTTGGGAGAAGGTTCCAACCCACGGCCGCTGGCGCGCCTCGCCCGGAAACTTCCATGACTGGAAGAAACAGAACACGCTGTTTGAGGACATGTCGGCGTTCGGTGGTTCATCAATGAGCTTGACGGGCGCCGGCGAACCCGAGCAGTTGCACGGAACGAGAGTGAGCTCGGGTTATTTCGCGGTGGTGGGTGTGGAGCCGGTGTTGGGTCGTGCCTTTTCGCCGGAAGAATACGAGGTTGGTAAGGACCAGGTTGTAATTCTGGCCCATGCCTTGTGGCAACGTCGGTTCGGTGGTGACGAGAACATTCTTAATCGCACGATCACTCTCGACGGCAGTACCTATCCGGTTGTCGGTGTGATGCCGCCTGGTCTTTATCCCGCGAGACCGTTGACGACCGGACACATCGACTTTGATGAATCGGGACAGCAGTACTGGTTACCGATGTCTTTCGCTCCGCAGTGGGCCGCCGTGCGGTCCGCGCATGTGCTCGGCGTGGTCGGACGGTTGAAGCCCGGAGTAACTCTGGACCAGGCAACGGCCGAGATGAACGCGATTGGCGCGCGGCTCGAACAGGAGTACGCGGCAAATAAAGGTGAAGGGATCATCGTCAACCCGTTCATGAACGAAGTGGTCGGCGACGTCAGGACGGGATTGATTACTTTGCTGGTCGCCGTCGGACTCGTGCTGTTGATTGCCTGTGCGAACATCGCCGGACTCCTGCTGGCCCAACACGCAGCTCGCAGTAAAGAGATCGCGATTCGTGCGGCGCTTGGTGCGAGTCGTGGTCGCCTCGTTCGTCAGTTCTTTCTCGAAGGCATGCTTTTATCCTTGCTCGGTACCTTGGCCGGGATCGGTCTCGCGACACTCGGTCTGAATGTTCTGTTGAAGCTGGTAACTGAGAACATTCCACGCCTCGAGCACGTGCAGCTCGACTGGCAAGTTCTGGGGTTCACGCTGTTGTTGGCGGTCTCGACCTGTTTAGTGTTCGGGCTGATACCCGCGTGGCACGCTTCAAAACCGGATCTGCACACGACTCTCGAGCAGGGCGGTCGCACGTCGGGAGCGGGTGGCCGCCGTTTGCGTCTTCGGCAGGCGCTGGTCGTTTTTCAGGTAAGCATGGCGGTGATGCTGGTGATCGGCGCCGGTTTACTCATCAAGAGTTTCTGGCGATTACAGCGCGTCGACCCAGGGTTCCGGCCGGAGCGCGTACTGTCGTTGAGCTTGACGCTGCCTTTCGCGAAATACCCCAAACCCGAACAGATCAACCAGTTCTTCAATCAACTTCATGACGGAATTTCAAACCTGCCCGGCGTTCAGGCCACGGCCATTGCCTACGATCATCCGTTACAGACCAACTGGATTGATGCGTTTGAAATCGAAGGCCGAGTTGCACCCGCCGATGGCCGTGGGTTGTCGTCAAATTTTAACCCGATCGGCCCCGACTATTTTGTAACCGTGGGCGCGCCGATGATTAAAGGCCGCCAGTTCACACCGCAGGACGATCAGGACCATCCGGGAGTGGTAATCGTGAACGAAGCATTCGTCCGGCATTATTTTCCGAATGAAGAACCTCTCGGACGTCGCTTGAAGTTAAGCCAGCCGCCAAGAGTCTGGAGAAGCGATCGCTTCAGTTCGTTCGAGATCGTCGGTGTGGTCCGTGATGTGAAGTCCGCCGGTTTGCAGGCGGCCTCTGAACCTACTTATTACGTTCCCGCCACGCAGGCGCCTTTGCATGACATGACGTTGCTGGTGCGAACGACGACCGAGCCTACGTCGATCGTTCCCGCACTGCGCCAGACCGTCTGGTCCATCGATCCGAATCAGCCAATTGCAAACGTCAGCACGATGGAGCAGATCGTCTCCGAGAGTATCGGCAAACCGAGACTGAACATGGCGTTGATGGCGCTGTTCGGAGCGCTGGCGATGATCCTCGCAGCCGTCGGCATCTACGGACTGCTTTCCTACACGGTGACGCAGCGAACAAAGGAGATGGGAATCCGCATGGCGCTCGGCGCGCAGGTCGCCGACGTGCTGGGTCTTGTGCTGAAGCAGGGAATGGTGCTTGCGCTTATCGGACAAGCCATCGGACTTGCCGCAGCCTTTGCGCTCACACGGTTGATTCGCGGTTTGCTGTTTGGCGTAACACCGACCGACGTTACGACCTTCGTGGTCGTGAGCGCTGTGTTGACGACAATTGCGTTGCTTGCATGTTATCTGCCAGCGCGGCGCGCGACTAAAGTCGATCCACTGAAGGCCTTACGATACGAGTAGCTATGGACACACATATCGCACGAAGTTCAAGGAGGAGATCTAAATGACAACTCTGTGGCAAGACGTCCGCTACGGGGCAAGAATGCTGTTGAAGAACCCCGGGATCTCGATCATCGTGGTTATTGCGCTGGCACTTGGCATCGGCGCCAATAGCGCGATTTTCAGCGTCGTAAACGCCGTGCTGTTGCGGCCATTACCGTACGAAGAGTCGGAGCGCCTGGTGTTCTTGAACGAGAAGAGTCCCGTGCTCGACGAGATGTCGATCTCCTACCCAAACTTCACTGACTGGCGCGCACACACGCAGACGTTCGAAAAGATTGGCGTTTACAATCGCGCAAGCTACAACCTAACCGGCGCCGGCGAAGCGGAACGTATCGTCACAGGTCAGGTTTCGGCGGATTTGTTCTCAGTGCTGCGCGTCAACGCGCTTCACGGACGCCTTTTCACGAATGACGAAGACAAACCGGGCGGCACGCCGGTCGCCGTGTTGAGTTACCCGCTCTGGCAACGACGCTTTGGTGGTCAACTGAGCATTCTGAACCAGCCAATCACGCTGAACGGCAAGAGTTACGATGTAATCGGCATCATGCCGCAGGCTTTCCTGTATCCGCGTGGTGTCGAAATGTGGGTCCCGGTGGGCCAACTGTCGGACCAGACGAGTTGGAAAGAGCGTGGCAATCATCCGGGCTTGTATGGCGTCGGCCGTCTCAAACCCGGCGCGACGATGGAACAGGCGGATGCGGACATGAACACGATTGCCGCCAATCTCGAGAAGCAGTATCCCGACTCGAACGCCGGCAATCGTGTGCGACTCCGGCCGTTAATGGAAATTTTTGTCGGCGACGTGCGGCGCGCACTGTGGGTGGTCTTTGGCGCCGTCGGTTTCGTGCTCTTGATTGCGTGTGCGAACATCGCAAATCTTCTTTTGGCGCGTGCAACGGCACGAAAGAAGGAGATGGCGGTTCGCACGGCGCTGGGCGCCAGCCGCTGGCGACTCGCGCGCCAGTTGTTGACTGAGAGCGTTCTGCTTTCGTTGATCGGTGGCTCCATCGGATTATTGCTCGCGCGTTGGGGAGTAGCACTCATTCTCTACATCAGCCCGGAGGCGATTCCTCGATCGCGTGAGATCGGATTGGATTGGACCGTTCTCGGTTTCACGGCCGGCATTTCGATCTTGACCGGACTCATCTTCGGATTGCTTCCCGCGATTCAGGCGGGTGACGTCGATGTGCACGAGACGTTGAAAGAAAGCGGACGGGGCATGAGCAGCCGGCAATGGTTGCGCAATTCACTCGTTGTTGGTGAAGTGGCCACAACGCTTGTGTTGCTGATTGCAGCGGGACTGATGATTCGCAGCTTTTACCTGTTGAACAAAGTCGATCCGGGCTTCTCGCACGAACGTCTCACGAGTTTCAGCATCGCGTTGCCGCAGAACAAATACGCAACCCCAGAGGCGCGGGCCTCATTCTACGATCGACTGCTCGAAAACATTCGCGCGTTGCCGGGAGTTGAGTCAGCGGCTGCCGCTTCGGGACTGCCACTTGGGAACAATGGCTGGCAATCGGGTTTCAGGATCGAAGGTAGGCCCGACCCGCCACGCGATCAGGTCCCGTTGGTGGAGTTGTGTTCGGTTACGCCGGACTATTTCAAAGCGATGAACATTCCGGTGTTGCGAGGTCGTGCGTTTATGGACAGTGACAATCGCGCGCATCTCGCCGGACAGGATCTCAGTAAGCTCAACGAAGACCAGAAACTTGCGAAGGGCCGGAACAAGATCATCATCGATGAAGAATTCGCAAAGCGGTATTGGCCCAACGAAGACCCCATCGGAAAGCACGTGCTTTTCGGCAATGCTGCTGAACCACGGAAGCTGGAGGTCATCGGCGTCGTGGGGCGCGTGAAGATGGAGAGCCTTAATCAGAACAGTGATCGTGTGCAGGGATACTATGCGTTCGCGCAACGGCCGGAACCCAACATGACGGTCCTCATCAAAGGCGCCTCGGATCCGAACCAGTTGATCAACTCGGTACGTGCGTCGATCAAGGAGATCGATCCCGATCAGCCGATCTACAACGTGAGAACGATGGGCGAGATCCGCGCTGAGTCCGTGCAGAACGAGCGGTTGAATCTGACGTTGCTTAGCCTGTTTGCTGGTATCGCTCTGGTGCTCGCGATTGTTGGCATCTACGGCGTGATGTCCTACTCGGTCACGCAACGCACGCACGAGATCGGCATTCGCATGGCGATTGGAGCGCGTCCGCGCGACGTGTTCACGATGATCCTGGGACACGGAATGAAACTCGCGCTGATTGGTGTCGGCATCGGTTTGTTGGGGGCATTCGCACTGACGCGGCTGATGACGTCAATGTTGTTTGGCGTGGAACCGACGGATGCGACGACTTACGGTGCTATCGCTGCGTTGCTGATCGCAGTATCGCTGCTGGCTTGTTACTTGCCGGGCCGGCGCGCTACGAAAGTCGAGCCGACAATTTCACTGCGTTACGAGTAAAGACCATGGATCTACACTAATGGAATCGTTGTTCAAAGACATTCGCTACGGATTGCGAAGCCTGTTGAAGCATCCGACGTTTACGGCGATTGCGATCGTCACGCTTGCGCTGGGCATCGGCGCGAATACCGCGATCTTCACCGTCGTCAACGCCGTCGTGTTGGGTCCGCTGCCGTACCAGGATTCGGAACAGCTCGCGATGCTTTGGACCACGAAAGACACCAATCAGGAACAGCCGTTTTCCTTCGCCGACTACAGCGACCTCAAATCGCAGGCGCAGTCGTTCAGCGCGATTGGAGCGGCGTCGCCGCTCTGGAATTTCATCCTGACCGGCGACAGTGAACCCGAACCGATTCAGGGGCTGTACGTCTCGGCGAACCTGTTTGAATTGTTGAGAGTTGCGCCGGAAAAGGGTCGCGGGTTTACCACGGACGAGGATCGAGCCGGTGGTCCACCGGTGGTGATTATCAGTCGTGGGTTATGGGCCCGACGTTTCGGTGCGGATCCGAATGCCGTCGGCCGATCGATGTCGATAGGCGACACGACCGCGACGGTCGTTGGCATCATGCCCGCGGAGTTTCAGTTTCTGGAACCGGCGGCGGAGCTTTGGGTTCCTTTGATGCAGAACCAGTTTGCCTCGAGTGCGCGGCAGGTGCGTTTGCTTTCCGTCGTCGGCAGGCTGAACGATGGCGTTCAAGTTGGTCAAGCGAATGCGGAGTTGGCGAACATCGCGCGGCGATTGGAAAGCGAGTATCGCGATTCGAATAGCGGCGTGGGCCTGCGGGTCGTACCGCTTCACGAACAAGTAACGGGCAAAGTGCGTCCCGCGTTGTGGTTGTTGTTTGGCGCTGTCGGTCTTGTGCTTCTGATCGCCTGCGCCAACATCATCAACCTGATGCTGGTGCGTAGTGCGGCGCGTCATCGCGAGATCGCGGTTCGGGCTGCGCTTGGCGCCGGACGCTGGCGTTTGCTTCGTCAACTGCTAACCGAAAGCATCACGCTCTCCGTTCTCGGCGGTGCGGCGGGTGTTTTGCTCGGGTCGTGGGGTGTCAATGCGTTGCTCGCGCTGAACCCGGTTCCGTTGCCTGGTTACAACAAGATCAGCGTGGACCTCACGGTGCTCGCCTTCACATTCGTCGCTTCAGTCGTGACCGGCATCGTTTTCGGACTCGCGCCTGCCTGGCAAACGCTGCGTTTCGACCTGCACTCCGCGTTGAAGGAAGGCGGACGCGGCGCCGTTGCCGACTCCGGTCAACGGCGATTAAGTAGCTTGCTCGTGATCGCAGAGATGGCCATGGCGGTGGTCCTGCTAATCGGCGCTGGATTACTGCTTCGCAGTTTTGCCCATCTCCTCGACGTGAAACCGGGCTTCACAACCGAGAACCTGTTGACGATGCAGATCGGGCTGCCGAACAACGCCTATCAACAACCACAGAAGCGAGTTGCCTTCATGCAGCAACTCGAAACGAGTTTACGAGGAGCGCCGGAAGTGACTTCCGTCGGCTTCGTCACGCGACTCCCGCTGATGAGCACGTTGAATAACATCACGACATTTCTCGCCATCGAAGGTCGCGAGGTGCCTGCCGGCGAGCGGCCCGAGATCGACTTTCGTCGCGCAAGCACCGGGTATTTTCAGACCATGGGCATACCGCTTCTTTCGGGCCGTCTCGTCACCGAACAGGACGTCGCAAACAACTCTCACTTCGTCATGATCAATGACGCGATGGCGAAGCGTTTCTGGCCCGGCGAAGATCCCGTGGGTAAACGGATCAGCACCATTGTCTCGAGCGGGCAGCAGATCCCCTGGCAAACGATCGTCGGCGTTGTCGGCAACGTTCGTCATCTTGGTCTCGACATCGAACCGCGACCCGAGATCTACTACCACACGAACACGCAGCCGCCGTTTGGTCCAGTTGTCGTGATCCGCACGACGTCCGATCCGCAGCGTCTGATTTCGATCGCGCGCGCAAAGATACGCGAGCTCGACCGCGACGTGCCGATTTCGAACGTCAACACAATGGAGCAACTCGTAGCGCAGTCTGTGGCGCAGCGACGTTTCGGTATGTTTCTGCTCGGGATCTTTGCCTTGCTTGCGTTGTTACTGGCGGCGATCGGGATCTATGGCGTGGTGAGTTACACAGTGACGCAGCGCACGCAGGAGATCGGAGTGCGTATGGCGCTGGGTGCGAGTGCGTCTGACGTGTTGAAGATGGTGTTGCGCAACGGTATGTCGCTGGCGCTGATTGGCGTTGGGCTCGGACTCGTGGGCGCGTTTGGTTTGACTCGCTTGATGTCGAGGTTGTTGTTCGAAGTGAAGCCGACCGATGTAACGACGTTCACGCTGGTTTCCGTGGGTTTGATTGTCGTGGCGCTGCTGGCCTGTTACCTCCCGGCCAGGCGGGCGATGAAAGTAGATCCTCTCGAGGCGCTGCGATACGAGTGAATTTCGTAATTTTAACCCTTTCCATTATCTTAACCCTATGCCCCGTATCCTGATCGCCGACGATCAGGCCGACGTCCTGGCCGCGTTGGGCCTGCTACTCAAAGGTGAACGCTTTCAAATCGAGAGCGCGTCGTCGCCCGAAGGCGTGCTCAAAGCAATCGACTCGCAAGAGCTCGACGTCGTTCTGATCGATCTCAATTACGCGCGCGATACGACCTCAGGCAGCGAAGGTCTCGATCTGCTCAGTCGCATTCGCGCGGCGGATCCGACGTTGCCGGTGGTTGTGATGACCGCGTGGGGCAGCGTCGATCTTGCGGTCGAAGCGATGCGACGAGGCGCACGCGACTTCATTCAAAAGCCGTGGGACAACGCCCGGTTGATCGCTGTACTACGTACGCAGGTGGAACTGGCTGAAGCCTTGAGGCGTGGTCGTCGACTCGAAGCCGAGAACATCGCCCTGCGCGACAGTGTTTCTGAATCGGCGACTGACATACCGCAGATCGTTTCAGAGTCGCCGGCCATGAAGGCGGTTTTGAATCTGGTCGAGCGCATTGGTCCAGCGGACGCGAACGTTATGATCACCGGCGAGAACGGTACGGGAAAGGAAGTGATCACGCGCGTGCTTCATTCGATCTCTTCCCGCCGCTCAAAGCCTTTGATTTCTCTGAATGCGGGCGCGCTGGCGGAAGGTGTTTTCGAGAGTGAATTGTTTGGTCACGTGCGCGGTGCGTTCACGGATGCGAAGAGCGATCGTGTCGGACGTTTCGAACTCGCGGATGGCGGCACGCTGTTTCTCGACGAGATTGGAAACGTGCCGTTGAATCTGCAGCCGAAGTTGTTGCGTGTGCTGGAGACGGGTGAGTTTGAGCGTGTCGGATCGTCGAAGACGCAGAAGGTGAACGTGCGGTTGTTGTCGGCGACGAATGCCGACCTGCATGCGGAAGTGGCGCAGGGGCGTTTCCGCCAGGACCTGCTGTTTCGGCTGAACACGGTCGAGATCAAGCTGCCGCCTTTGCGCGAACGCGTCGACGACATTCCGATTCTTGCGGAACATTTTCTTAAAGTGCATCGCGAGCGCTATCGCCGGCCGATCATGGGCTTCACGCCCGAGGCGCTTGATGCGTTGCGGCAGCATTCGTGGCCGGGTAACGTGCGCGAGCTCGATCATGTCGTTGAGCGAGCAGTTTTGATGAGCACGGGAAACATCGTGACGGCGTTCGATCTCGCGCTGGAAGCGACGCCTGATGCCCGGTTATCGGCGCAGCTTGAAGAGATGAGTCTTGAAGACGCTGAGCGGTTATTGATCAAGAAAGCATTGGCCCGGTTTGAGGGTAATGCGAATCGGGCCGCTGAGGCGCTCGGGTTAAGTCGCAGCGCGCTTTATCGCCGGTTACAGAAGTACAATCTCTCCTGAAAATCCGTGTAATCGGTGTCTAGTTGATGAGTACGCCCGTCAAGCCTCCACCAAAACATCCATCGCCATGGGCGTCGCTTGATCCGGCACTCACCCGCGGCGGTCTGAAATTCGAGCGCCGAATCACCATTCTTGCGCTTGCCGCCGGATTTCCCGCCGTTGGTCTGTGTGCGTTTTTACTCTGGTACGACGGCTATTCGGCGCAGGTCCAGTGGACCATCGACCTGTTCCTGGTCCTTTTGTGGCTCGGGATCGCTTTCAATCTCAAGCAGCGCATCGTCAGGCCGCTGCAAACTCTCTCGAACATTCTGGCCGCGATTCGCGAAGGCGACTACTCGATTCGCGGGCGTCGCGCGTTAACCGGCGACGCACTCGGCGAAGTGATGCTCGAGGTGAACGACCTCGGCCAGACACTGCGCGAACAACGTTTGGGGGCGATGGAGGCAACCGCGCTCCTGCGAACGGTGATGGCCGAGATCGACGTTGCCGTGTTTGCCTTTGACGGCGATCACCGGTTGCGTCTCGCGAACCGCGCGGGCGAAAAGTTATTGGCCCAACCGGCGGCGCGTTTGTTGGACCGGACGGCGGATGAGTTGGGACTCGCGGAGTGTTTGAACTGGCCCGCAGGTGGACCACCGCAAACGATGCAGATGGTGTTTCCGGGTGGCGTGGGACGTTGGGACATTCGTCGCAGCACGTTTCGCGAGGGCGGGCAGCAGCTTCAGTTACTGGTGTTGACCGATTTGAGTCAAACGCTTCGCGAGGAGGAGCGGACCGCGTGGCAGCGGCTGTTGCGTGTGTTGGGCCATGAGCTGAATAACTCGCTCGCGCCGATCAAGTCCGTTGCCGGAAGTCTGGCCGACTTGATTGGAAGGGAACCGGAGCCTGCGGACTGGCGTGAAGACATGCATCGTGGCCTGGCGGTGATCTCCTCGCGCGCTGATTCGCTGGCGCGTTTTGTCGAGTCGTATTCGAAACTTGCTCGCCTGCCACCGCCGCGACTCGAGCCGTTGAAGATCGGGACGCTGGTATCGCGCGTGGCGAGTTTGGAGACCCGTCTGCCGGTGAACGTTGTTTCCGGACCTGAGTTGGTAGTGCGGGGAGACGATGTTCAGTTGGAGCAGTTGCTGATTAACCTGGTGCGCAACGCTGTCGACGCGTCGATGGAGACGAATGGCCGCGTCGAGGTTGGATGGCAGCAGAAGAACGGCCAGGTTGAGGTGTGGATCCGCGACGAAGGGCCTGGGTTGGCGAGTACGGCGAACTTGTTTGTGCCGTTCTTTACGACGAAGGCGCAAGGGTCGGGAATCGGTTTAGTATTGTCGCGTCAGATTGCCGAAGCGCATGGTGGAACGTTGACACTCGAGAACCGGCAGCAGTTGCGTGGTTGCGAAGCACGTTTGAGATTACCTTTATGATCATGAGTTTATTTGCATTGAGAATTGTGTCGTGTTTGTTGCTGGTGACGTTTGCGCAGACGTCCTCTTTCGAAGGCGAGACTCGCAAGTGGCGTGAGCAACGAAATGAAGAGTTGCGTGCTGCGAATGGGTGGCTCGCGGTGGTGGGATTGTTCTGGTTGCAGGAAGGCAGCAACAGTTTTGGCGCCGGGAAGCGGATGAACATTGTTCTGCCGGCTGGTTCGGCGCCTGCGCATGTCGGGACGCTTGAACTTGCGAATGATGTGGTGACGTTGACAGTCGCCGAGGGTGTCAATGTCACCGATATCGGCGGCAATCCACTGCAAAATTACGTGATGCGATTCGATGGCGGCGATCAGCCCGCGGCGTTCCTCGTTGGATCGCTGAACCTGAGTGTGATCAAGCGCGGCAACCGCTACGGACTGCGCGTCAGAGACAAAAACAGTCAGGCGTTGCGTGAGTTTAAGGGGCTCGAGTGGTTTCCGGCGCAGGAGTCGTATCGCGTGACCGCGACGTTTACTCCATACGATCAGCCGAAAGAGATAATGATCGCGAACGTTATTGGCGATCAGTTGAGGATGAAATCACCCGGTGTTCTTACGTTTGACTTGAATGGTGCCACGCACCGGTTGCTGCCGGTTGTCGAGGATGGAGAGGATCAGTTTTTCATCATCTTTCGCGATCAGACGGCGGGGAAAACGACGTACGGCGCCGGGCGTTTTCTCTATGCGGATCTGCCAAAGGACGGCAAAGTGATCCTCGACTTCAACCGGGCGGAGAACCCTCCCTGCGCGTTCACGCCCTTCGCAACCTGCCCCCTACCCCCACGCGCCAACTTCCTTTCCATCCCAATCCCCGCCGGCGAGCGCGCGTTCCATCTGAAGACGAAATCGACTTCTTACCGCGTGGAGAAGCGGTAGATGGTGGTGGAGCGGAAGGTGGCGCCTTTCTTTAACGTCGTGCTGGGGAAGTTGGGTTTGTTAGGGGAGTCGGGGTAGTGCTGCGTCTCGAGGCAGAAGCCAGAACGCCGGTGATAGGGCTTGCCCGATTTTCCAATCAGCGTCCCGTCCAGAAAGTTACCGGTGTAGAGTTGCACGCCGGGTTCGGTGGTCCAAACTTCCATCACGCGTCCCGTCGTTTGTTCGTGGACCACGGCCGCCTGACGCAGTCGCCCCATCCTTCCGTTGATAACAAAATTATGATCGTACCCGCCGCCAAACTTTAGTTGCTCATCATCCTGCGCGATGCGCGCGCCGATCGGCGTCGCCGTCAGAAAATTGAATGGAGTCCCAACCACACTTCTCAACTCGCCCGTCGGAATCGAGCCTGCGTCAGTCGGCGTAAAATAGTTCGCGTTTAGTTTCAGGCGATGAGTAAGAATATCCCCGCTGCCTTCACCCATGAGATTGAAGTACGAGTGGTGCGTCAGGTTGATGACGGTGTCTTTGTCGGTGGTAGCCGTGTAGTCGATTCGCAGTTCGTTTTTGTTGGTGAGCGTGTAGGTCATTATCACGTTGAGATTTCCCGGATACCCTTCCTCACCGTCTTTGCTGAGATACGTCATTCGCACCGCTGGACCAGCAGGCGTATTAACTTCCTGCGCCGTCCAGAGCACGTCGTCGAAACCCTTGATTCCACCGTGCAGATGATTTTCCCCGTTGTTGATCGCCAGCTTGTACTCGACACCGTTTAGCGTGAAGCGTCCTTTGGCAATGCGATTTGCGAAACGGCCAACGGCGGTGCCAAAACTCGGATGCGGTTTGAGGTAGTCGGCGAGATCGTTGAAGCCCAGCACCACATCAGCAAACTTTCCCTTTCGATCCGGTACTTTTATCGAGGTTACGGTCCCGCCGAAGTTAGTGATTTTCACTTCCATGCCGTGCCGATTCTTCAGGGTGTAAAGACTCATCTCCTGTCCATGCGTACCCTCGAAGACTTGCTTCGTCACCTGCGCGTTAACAAGAACGACGGACAGCACCAACAGCACAACAGACGAAATCACACGGATCTTCATAAGTTTCTTCACTCCTAAACTAACTGGATTGAGCTTCACGAGCACTCATCTCGCGCATCAACGCGATCTGCCGGCGGTTCCTGCGTTCGGTGAAGATCTGATCTGCCATCACGCCAATCAGAATGACCGCACCCATCACTGCAAAATCGAGTGAACTCGGAATGTCGAGCAGGTTAACCAGATTACGCAACACCTGTAGCAGCGCGGCACCAATCACGACACCGATCACGGATCCCTCTCCGCCACGCAGCGAACAGCCGCCAAGCACCGCGGCTGCGATGCCGTAAAGTTCGTATGCATTGCCGTGGTTCGCGGGCGAAACGGAGTTTGTGTAGAACGCAAAGATGATCCCCGATATCGCGGTCAGCCCGCCGCAAATGACGTACGTCAGCGTGATGATGCCTTTGGTATTGATACCGGCGTATCGCGCTGCCTCCGGATTGCGTCCGGTTGCGAACAGGTATCGACCATAAACCGAACGGTGCAGCAACACCCACGTAATCAAACTGATAATGATCAGCAGCACGAACGGCATCGGTATCCCGAACAGATTCCCATTCGCGACATAGCGAAGAAAATCGAGACCCTCCACGGTGCCGAAACCTTTCGTCTCATCGTTTGTGATGAAACGCGCGATGCCGCGATAGAACAGCAATCCGCAGAGCGTCACAATAAACGGTTGCATGTTGAGTCGCGTGATCAGCAGCCCATGGCCCAGCGACAGGACCATAGCGAGCGCTATGCACGCGATCAGGGCCATCACGATCCCATAGTTCCACTGCGTCAGCATCATCGACAGCAGCACGCCCAGCAGTCCCATCATCGATCCGACGGAGAGTTCGATACCGCCGGTGATGATTACCAGCCCGAGTCCGATACTGAAAATGCCGAACGCACCGATCTGCCGCGCGATGTTCTGCAAATTGATCGTGAGCAGAAAGTTGGGATTGATAATGGAAGTGATTACGCAGAGGACGACGAGCAGTACGAAGATTCCGAGCTCTTTTTTCATAGGCGATTACCCTTCAGTGCCTGTGGCCAGACGCATGACGGCCTCCTCGCTGAATTGTGAACGTTTAAGAATTCCTGTTAGACGGCCTTCATGCATCACGGCGATGCGATCGCTGATTCCCAGCACCTCTTCCATCTCGCTGCTGATCACGATCACCGAAACGCCGTTAGCGGCGAGCTTGCGAATGAGCTGGTAGATTTCTGCTTTGGCGCCGACGTCGATCCCGCGCGTTGGTTCGTCAAAGATTAGCACTCGCGGCGAGAACGTCAGCCACTTCGCGAGTACGACTTTTTGCTGGTTGCCGCCACTGAGATTCGCGGCACGCATTTCGGGCGTCGGAGTCTTGATGTTGATTGCCTTGCACGCGTCCAGGGCGGCTTTCGTTTCTCTGGCGCGGTTGATGATTTTCGCCGTCGAGTAAGCGTCGAGGTTCGGCAGCGAGATGTTTTCGCGCACGTTGAAGTCGACGATCAAACCGCACAGCCGTCGATCTTCGGGTATGAGATAGATACCGTGCGAGATCGCGTCGCGTGGTCCGGTGATGTTGAGCCGCTCGCCGTCCAGTGACATTTCGGTTTCGTGAGCGTTTTCAACACCGAATATCGCGCGCGCCATTTCGGAACGTCCGGCGCCGACCAATCCCGCAAATCCCAGCACTTCACCGGGAGCGATGCCGAAGGAAACCGTGTGTTTCGGATAGCGCAACGTTCGCAACCGCCGCACCTGGAAACCCTCGCGGGTATACTGCGCCGGCACACCTTGCGCCTCAGTGAAAAACTCTTTCAAGTCGCGCCCTACCATCATGCGGACCATGCGCTCGTGATTGATCTCGTTTCGCTGAAGCACGCCCGCATTCTTTCCATCACGCAGGACCACTGCGCGGTCCGCAATCTCTTCCACTTCGTGGAGCCGGTGCGAAATGTAGATGACGCTAACGTTCTGCGACTTGAGATCGCGGACGATGTCCAAGAGCCGGCGTGTTTCAGTGAGCGTCAGGCTCGACGTGGGCTCGTCCATGATGATGATGCGAGCTCCGGCGCTGAGTGCCCGCGCGATCTCGACGAGTTGTTGTTGTGCGATTGAGAGCCGGCTCAGTAGAGTACGGCTGGTGACGTCCATTCCCAGTTTGCGGACCAGCACATCGGATTCCTTGTAGATCCGCCGGCGATCGATCAGCTTCAACGGTCCGCCTATGGTTGGTTCACGACGCAGAAAAATGTTTGCGGCGACGTCGAGGTTGTCGAGGACGCTGAGCTCCTGGTGAATGAACTCGATGCGGTAAGCGGCAGCCTCGCGAGGCGAGTTGATCTCGACGGGCGCGCCGTCGATCTTGATCGTGCCGCCGTTGCGGGCAATCGCGCCGCCGAGGATCCTCATCAGCGTCGACTTGCCCGCGCCGTTCTCACCGATCAGTGCGACAACCTCGCCTTCGCCGACGGTGAGATTGACCTGATCGAGCGCAACTACTCCGGGGAACCGTTTGCTGATTCCCTCCATTTCGAGAAGGGGCGTTTTGTTCATCAACTGCGGCCGCGGAGCTGGTTGATCTTCCTCATGAACTCTTCCACGTCAGCTTTCTTAACGGCGAGCGTTGGAACGAAGATCTGCTTGCTGGCCGGAATCGCTGACCGGTCGCCACTGAGAATCTTCGCCATCATCGCGATTGACTGGTACCCAAACTCGAACGGCTGCTGCACGACCGTGGCGTAGATCGCTCCGTCTTTTACTCCGCTGAGCGTTTCGTCCTCTTCGTCGAAGGCGATTATTTTCACTTTATCGACTTTGTTTGCTTCTCTGACGGCGCTGAGTATCGCTGGTCCGTTGTAGGACCACAGTCCAACCATTCCGGCGATGTCCGGATTATTGACCAGCGTGTCGGCGGCATTCGCTTTCGCGCGCACGCGCTCGGTGTTGTCGGTGCGCACGTCGAGAATCTGAATGTTCGAACCTGCCAGGGCTTCTTTCAACCCCTGGTAACGTTGCTGCGCGTTAGCGGCGTCGAGCGTGCCGACGAACACCATCACCTTACCGCCTTGCGGCAGCGCTTCCTTCAACAGTTCGCCCGCCTGGCGTCCCGCGGCGACGTTGTCGGTGCCGATGTAGCACTCGCGTTTGCTGGTGGGTGCGTCGCTGTCTTGTGTGACGACGACGGCCGTACTCGCGGCCCGATCCAGCATGGCGGTTTGGTTCGCCGGATCGACGGGGCTGATTGCAATGCCGTCAATGCCCTTGGCGAGCAGATCATCAAGGATGCGTTGTTGTTCGGCGGCGGTGCCGTCGGCGGGTATCCGAAAGTCAACGGTAATTCCGGGAATCTCTTTTTGCGCTTTCTCAGTTCCTTTGCGGGCGATGACCCAGAAATCGGAAGCGTTGTTGGGCACAAAAGCCAGTTGGTGTGGTCCGCTGGTTCCACCGTTGGCGTTGGTCGTGCTGTTCGTAGGCGAAGTCGCAGGCTGGCAACTACTTAGAAGGACGACGCACAGCAGCGTGCAAACAAAACTGAGCAATGAACGAGTCGCTTTTACAGGTCTCATTGGGTTCCTCGGCTGTTGGGTTTTGGTGCGACTCTTCTAGCACATTCCGCCCGAAAAAGGGAACACAGATTAACAGGCTGTCCGATTGGTCAGCGAACTGGGCAACGCGGTTTTCGACACTCACTTCGGTTTCGGACAGGCATTTCGGAGGGCGTTGAAAGTCACGACGTTAAGGTTGTAGTTCCACTGGCTCTCGTTGTCGCGGATGTAGCGGGTGAGAATCGCCGCGATGTCCTCGTCGGAAAGTTTCGCAGTGCAGGTTTTGAGCCAGTTCACGTTGTCCTCGGGCGCGCCAAAAAACGGCGCCACGAGCATGCCGTTGACCGCGCCCGTCGAATAGGCGCGTCTCTCGTTGTCAGTCATGTCGAGGTAGTCTTTTCCGGTAAAGAAACCGGGGCCGATGCTGACTCGTTGCTGGTTGGCATCAACGCTGGCCAGAGTCAAAAGTGCGACGAAAAGAGAGGCGACAACGGCGGCAAGTAGCAGACGAAATCTTTTCATAATGCTACTGAGTCTACAGACAAAAAGACACGGATGAAAGATCGTTTCACCCGTGTCTTTGCTGCTGTGCCCGTGAAAGGTCTACTTGCTGACGGTGCCGCAGGCGATGCGATCGCCGGAGTTGCCGGACGGATCCGTCTTTTGATCGTCTGGCTTGTCATGGACGACGAGCGCGGTGCCATTGCCGGCAAAAAGTGAATTGGAACCGTCGGTTCCCAGCTTCACGTGCTTGTTCACGATGGTCTGCGTCGCGGTTCCGTTGCGACCGACGTTGAAATTGTTCATATCGCCAACGTGCGCACCCTCTGGATTCTTAAGACCGTGCTTCTTATTGTCGGGATTGAAGTGCGCGCCAGCGGTTTCGAAGGTTGGACCCTCGCATTTTGCCATCTCATGAAAATGGATGGCGTGTTGACCTGGCGGCAGGTTTTTCAAATTGAGTTTGATGCGAACGCCTTCGGCTCCAGTCGCTGTTATCACCGCGTTTCCCACCGACTCGCCTTTTCCATTCTTCATCTCAACTGTGACTGAGTCTTGTGGCGCTTTGTTTTTCTGTTCTTCTTGTGCCTGATTTGCCCCTACGTACGACAACACACCGCCGACTATTACTGCCAGCACCAACCAAAGTACTCGTGCTTTTTTCATAGCTTCCCCCTTGTGGTTGTTTCTTTAACCGGAACGCGAACGTTTTCGAGTCTGCGTAACAGAAGTAATGCCAAAAACCCGAATAGGACCAAGCCCCACAATACCGGACGAATGCCGCCGAACAGTCGCGGGCGCCAACCGCTTGATTGATGCACTACGACTGCCGTCTGCGGGGTGTTGAAGGCCGTTCCCTCAAGGCGCATCTTCGAATGTTCCAGAATCGACTTCAGACCCTCGACTGATTTGCTTTCGATTACGCTGCGTTTGATCTTGCTGAATGGACCAGCGAGACCGTCGGTCCGCGAACGATTTTCGTAAACGAGATAAGGAGCTGTCCCCGGCAAGTTCACAAAGGCAGTCAACGCCAGTGAAGACGTGAAGTAATGGTTCGCATAAATCTGGTTCGATGCGACCAGCACTTGTGGACCATGATCGCGCTCGTCCTTGTAAGCGCGGACGTGATTGATTACCAGCACCGGCTTGAGGCCAAACTTCACCTTGGACCAGATGATCGAGTCTTCTACCAGAAGCATGCGCGATCCCGCATTGCGCAACAGATCGGTTAGATATCCTGAGGCGGAACCGATTGCCTGTTGTTCATCGGCGACTCGAACTGCTTCGCGTTTGTCGTTGTACTCGATCAGTGCTGCCGGCCCGCGCGCGAGGTAATCGCGCACGTATTCGACCAGCATCGTTTTGAGAAGCTGCGTGGCTTGTGCCGGGTAGTCAGACGCCTGCCAGTTCACTTCGCGACGAAACCGTTCGATCATTTTCGCGGACAGCTTGATCTGGCAGTCTCCGGCGACGCATTCCTTCAGATCTTCGATATCGCGCGCGTCGAGTGTCAGTTGTTGCAGGTCCGCGACAGCCGGTGCGCTTCCGAAACGCCCTCCTTCGAGCACCGTCCGATTGTTTTGCCGCGTCATGCCGTCGAGATATGTACGGAGAAACTGGTCGGGGCCGGTACGAAGACTGACGAGGCCGCACACGGCAACCTCCCGTTTGTCGGTGATCGGGGTAAGTTTTACGATTGTTTGACCGTGTTCCAGGGCGGTGAAGTCGGCGGGTTCGAAAGCTGCCTTTTCGTGCAGTATCTTTTGGAACTCGCCGGCCGAGGACTGTGCCAGTGCCGTGTTTCCCGTGCTTGCCAGGATCGCTGCCAGGCAAGCCAATACCGACAAAATGGGGACGACTCGAAGAGAATAGACGCTAGTTAACATTGTCTTTCTTTCACACCTGAGCAGGAGCAGGTGGCCAGCGTGTCTTCGTATCCTGCAGTTAGATGCCGTTCGTGAATACTTTCGCTACGCAAAACTACGCGTTACAGAGTGACGGCATGATCCGTGCCACGCCGGCACGCGGTCGGAATGCGGCAGTTGATAGGTATGATAAATAACCAATGAAAGGGTCTTGACATGGAAAGTGCTACTCAAACTTCAGAGATGGATGCCCTGAAAGCGAAACTCCGCGCCACGTGGATTTCCGGCGATTTTGGGCAGATTGCCAAGTTTCTGGCGGCTGAAGCGGAGAAGTTTATTAACCGGCTCGAATTGAAACCGGGTTCGAAAGTGCTCGACGTGGCCTGCGGCACCGGCAATCTGGCGCTGCCCGCTGCGCGACTCGGCGCGGACGTGACGGGCGTCGATATCGCACCGAATCTGGTCGAACAGGCACGGGCGAATGCAGCGCGCGAGGGGTTGAGCGCCCGGTTTGACGAAGGCGATGCGGAGGCCTTGCCCTATGCCGACGCTAGTTTCGATGCGGCGGTGACGATGTACGGGGCGATGTTCGCGCCGCGTCCGGAATTGGTAGCCGCGGAACTGAAACGCGTCACTAAGCCGGGCGGCCGCATTGCGATGGGAAACTGGACACCCGCAGGTTTTATCGGTCAGATGTTCAAGGTCGTGGGCGCGCATGTGCCTCCGCCGGCGGGTATGGCGTCACCGATTCTTTGGGGAGTGGACGAAAAGGTTCGCGAACGATTCGGCGACGGCGTTTCGAAGATCGAGACGACACTGCGATACGTGCCGTTCAATTTTCCGTTTTCTCCCGCCGAAGTTGTGGAGCATTTTCGGGTTTACTATGGTCCGACCTACAAGGCGTTTGGCTCGCTCGACGAAAACAAACAAGCCGCGTTGAGAAAAGACCTGGAAGAACTTTGGACGAAGAACAATCAGGCGACTGACGGGACAACCTCCGTCGAGTGTGAATACCTCGAAGTAGTTGCAACCCGGGCGTGAAATCCGTTTAATTCGGGGGAGATATGCGACGTAGAATCATTAGTCTCATAACCTTACTAGCACTCTCCCTCTCTACCGTTTTCGCACAGCGTGCAACGCCGCCCGTCCAACCGGCAACGGGGCCGGGCGGCAAGCAATACGCGCATGCGAAAGTTACGAAGAACCGTTACGGAACAGGGAACCAGGAGTACTGGATTTTCGAACCCGACACTCCCAAACCCGTCACGGCGCCGCTGGTGGTTTTGATCCACGGATGGGGCGGCATGAACCCGCTGTACTACGGCGCCTGGTTGGACCATCTCGTCAAGCGCGGAAACATCGTCGTCTATCCGCGTTATCAGGCGACGCTGTTGACTCCCGTCAAGGATTTCCTGCCGAGCACACTGGGCGCGATCAAAGATGCGATCACACGACTAGAGAAAGAGCCCGGTCACGTTAAACCTGACTTGAACAAGTTTGCTGTTGTCGGTCATTCAGTCGGCGGATTGCTGGCGGCGAATGTGGCGGCGCTCGCGAAGGAATCGAACCTGCCGCAGGTGCGGGCCGTGATGGCCGTCGAACCGGGCATAACCGAAGCGCCGATAAATATCCCGCTCGCCGATCTCAAAAAGATTCCCGCTGAAACTTTGTTGCTCGCCGTCGCCGGCGATCAGGACACGCTGGTGCGCGATACCGACGCGAAACGTATTTACCATGAATCCACGCAGGTTTCCGCAGCCAACAAAGATTTTATCGTGATGATAACGGACACGCATGGCACGCCTTCGTTGCAGGCGAGCCATCGCGCGCCGACCGCAATGGACCGCAGTTACGACAACGGTGAGAGTGTTAACGGAACTCCCGCTACTAACCGCGTCGGCAATTCCTCGTCACGACAAAACGGGTCGTCGAATGAATCGCGTCGCCTGGAATCGATGATGGTCAACGCGCTCGATTACTTCGGAACGTGGAAACTGTTCGACGCTCTCTGTGACGCTGCTTTTTACGGAAAGAACCGCGAGTATGCGTTGGGGAACACGCGCCAACAGCGTTTCATGGGCGTCTGGAGCGATGGTGTTCCGGTGAAAGAGCTGAAAGTCACTGACAATCCGTGACGTGATCCCGGCTTGTCCTTGATAATTGTTGACCAGATAGCCGCAGAATCGTGTCAATTCGCGGTTATATAGGCTCCTGACCCTCCTTATCTATCCCTCGAAAACCAAGCGTTCGGAAGGAAAAACTATGAAACGGGTCTGTCCAGGTGTCGCTAAATACTCAATCGGAATATTGGTGGTGTCGTTCGCAATTGCTTTCTCAGTTAAGGCTCAACAGCCGGTTGCGTCGCCGGAGCCGGCGCGTCCGGCGGGCGAGACGGTAGGCGCCAAAGCAAACTCGCCAGCTACTGCTGATAACACAGAAACGTCTAAACCCGAACGCGATCCATATGATCTTTATGTGTTTCCCACACACCGGGAACGATTCGATCGTTACGTCAAGGACACTGTTGGTCCAATGAGACTGACCCGCACCGCTTTCGCCGCCGGAGTGCATCAGTGGAGCGACACGCCGGAAGAGTGGGGGCAGGGAATGAAGGGCTACAGCAAACGTTTCGCTTCGAGTTTTGGACGTAACGCGATTCAGCAATCGGTGACGTACGGTCTCGATGAAGCACTTCGTCTAGACAGTGGATTTCAAAGAAGCGGCCGCGAGGGAGTCTTCCCGCGGGTCAAGCATGCGTTTTTCGAGACGATCACGTCGCGAACCAGGGACGGAAAACGTGTTTTGTCGGCGCCTCGACTGGCAGGTGTTTACACTGGTGCGATCGTTGCCACTGAGACGTGGTATCCCGAGCGCTACAGTTATAAGGATGGTCTGCGAATGGGCACCGGCACGTTGCTGACCAGTTTCGGGATCAACCTGGTGCGTGAGTTTTTTATTAATTGGTAGTTCTAGAGCTATTGTGACGCGGATCAAGGAACCGCGGATTATCTTTTGCTGCAGGTTTAAACTCCATCGTACCGTCTTCGACGCGTCCGTATCGCATCATCGAAAGATCTCTTACGTAATTCTGGTGGAGGCGCCAGGGCATCTTCGATCCCTGGCGTGGGAGTGTGTGCAGTGATCGCAGAACATATCCGGAGTTGAAATCGATCACCGGCTCCTCTTCGATGTCCGGCTCGTTAACGCGCGGTGTGCAGCTGGCATAGCCGTGTCGGTCCATGTGGTTCAGGAGTCGACACACATACTCGGCGGCGAGGTCACATTTCAAGGTCCACGATGCATTGGTGTAGCCGACGGCGAATGCGAGGTTCGGGACGTCGCTGAACATCATTCCTTTATAGACGAGTGTCTTTGGAAGCTCGACAGATGTACCGTCTACAACGAGTCTCATTCCGCTGAACAGCTTCAGCACTAGTCCGGTAGCCGTCACGACAATGTCGGCCTTGAGGTGTTCGCCGGACTTGAGCAGGAGTCCGTCTTCGGTGAACGTCTCGATGTGATCTGTCACGACCGAGACGCGGCGCTCGCGTATGGCGCGAAACAGGTCCGCATCGGGAACGAGGCAGAGTCGCTGATCCCACGGGTTATAAGGCGGAGTGAAATGTTTTGCGTCGTACTCTTTTCCGAGTTCGTTGCGGACTCCTCTCGCGACCATCCACTTGAAAATGTTGGGTCTCTTCCGCGCGAGGCTGTAGAAAAACGTTCCGGCGAGCACGTTTTTCCAGCGAGCAGCCGCGTATGCAGTGCTGTCGGGCAGGCAGCGGCGGAGCAGGTTTGCCACCTTGTCTTCCGCGGGACGCGAAACGATGTAGCTCGGCGAGCGTTGTAGCATCGTGACGTGTGCGGCGCGTTCAGCCATCGCGGGAACCAGTGTGATCGCCGTCGCGCCACTGCCGATGACGACGATGCGCTTGCCCGCGTAGTCGAGATCTTCTGGCCACTTTTGCGGGTGCACGATGGTTCCGCGAAAGCGTTGGACGCCCGGCCATTCCGGTGTGTAACCGTTTTCGTAATCGTAGTAGCCGGTGCAGAGGTATAGGAAGTTGCAGGTGAAGTGAACAAGCGTTTTCTCGGTCCCCGTTTCAACCTCGATGGTCCACCGGGCGTCCGCCGACGACCATGACGCGCGCCGCACGCGATGGTGGTAGCGAATCGTTTTGTCAACGCCGAATTCGGCAGCGGTGTCGCGAATGTAGTTGAGAATCGATGGACCATCAGCCATCGACTTTGCTTCACGCCATGGGCGAAAACGATATCCAAGCGTGTACATGTCGGAATCGGATCGCACGCCGGGGTAGCGAAACAGGTCCCACGTCCCACCCATCCTCTCGCGCCCCTCGAGAATGACAAAACTCTTCCGCGGACACTCTCGCTTCAGATGGCACGCGCCACCGATGCCAGACAGTCCCGCACCCACGATTATGACGTCGACGTGCTCCATGGTTGACGATCATTATATATGTCATTTGTCATCGAATACTGGTTCAGTTTGAACTCCCACGAAACTGAAGAACAAGTTAGGAAGGGGGCAAGCGAAGCGCGCCCCCGCTCAGATGGGGCGCACGCCTAACGCAAGGTTCGAAAAACCCGGCAATTCGGGTGTGATGATTTCAAGTTTCCTGCCACTTATAGACGTGAGACCGGCGGTAAACGCCCAGAATGATGAGGAGGAAACATGAAACGTATACACACTGTTAAGAAGACGCGCGACGCTGTAATAAATAATGGAAACTCGAACCTGATCCGCAGGATCTTCGGATTGCTGCTGATTGTTCTACTGGCCTCCACCCTGACGATGGCCCAGAGCGTCGTCAGCGACGATGCTTACACCAGCAACTTACCCAAAGATCTGGATGCAAATTTCGGCACTAATCCAAACCTCATCGTATCCGGAAATAGTGTTATCTACATGAGATTCAAACTTGCTCCCACACTGCCCGCGGACACACAGAGTTCGCACATTGCGAAAGCGACGCTCAAACTCTACGTGGCGAACGTTTCTGTCGCTGGACCGGTTGACGTTTTGCATCTCGCCGATAACTGGAGTGAGAAAACTGTGACGGCAAGAGATGTGCCGGCTTTCGGCGATGTTGTCGTGGCTGGAATACAAGTCGATGCGAACAAGAAAGGGCAGTACCTGTTGATCGATGTAACGACGGCGGTGCGACACTGGCTGGATTCGTCGATAAACAACGGGCTCGCAATCGTCGCGGGAACTGGTGCGTCCGTCACTTTCGACAGCAAAGAGAATTCGCAGACAAGTCACGAACCTGAATTGATAGTTACGTTGAATCGGGACAGTGGACCACAAGGTCCACAAGGTCCGCAGGGACC
>CBFGMX010000052.1:0-31175 GCA_965649955.1 uncultured bacterium | reverse complement strand
CACTGCTGGCGACGAGCGAAGGAACACGTCCGCCACTGATTCAAGTCGAACTGCGTCTGTCCAAAAGCCGGTAAGCCTTTGTTTCTGCCTGGGCCTACCGCGGCGACCCTTTTTGGCGTCTGTCCAGGAGCCAGTAAACCGGCAGACCAAGCAGGATCAACGCCAACCCGATGCCTGATTGTCGCGGGTGGTTTGAGATAGTCTGCAAAATGAGCCATGCAGAGACCACAAGGAAGATGATCGGCACGAACGGGTAACCCCAAACGCGATAAGTGCGGTCGGCGTCCGGCAGACGTTTGCGGAAGATGAAGACTGACGCCGCCACGAGCCCGTAGAACAGCGTCAGCGCGAAGATCGCATAGTCAGTCAACGTATCGAAGGAACCGGAAAGTGCCAGCACGCTGGCCCAGAATGCCAGAACGATCAACGATCTGACGGGCACGTGCGTGCGCGGCGAAACGTGCGCGAGACTCTTGAAGAACAGCCCATCGCGCGCGAGCGCGTAAGGCAAGCGAGCGGTGGCAAGTATCGACGCGTGCAATGCGCCGAACGACGACGTCATCATCGCGGCAGCCATCAGCGTCACTGCAAGCGCTCCCAACAATCGCCGCACGACTTCCGCCGCAACTGACGACGATTCAGAAACGCTCGCAACCTCCGTCGGCGTGAGCACGTGGTAGTAACTCAAGTTGACGAAGAGGTACAGGGCCATGACCAGTAACATGCCGCCAATCAAGGCGAGCGGCAGATTGCGCCCGGGATTTTTCACCTCGCCGGCCATAAACGTGATGTTGTTCCAGCCGTCGTACGCCCAGAGCGCTCCGATCATTCCGGCTGCAAATCCCGCCATGCCACCAGTCGTCACCGCGACGTTCTCGCAAGTGCCGCCGGAATTCACGAGCGACAGGTTTCCCCAATCGCCACCCGAATAAAAGAACGCGCCGAAGCCGACTCCGAGCAACAGTAAAACCTTCAGTCCTGTAAGCACGGAAGCGACACTGCCGCTGACACTGACCGCCGCGCAGTTGATGATCGTCGTCACGATGATCGCGCCTACAGCAACGAGTTGCAGTCGATCGAACGTGACAAGGCTACCCCAGGGCAGTCGCACGCCGAAGATAGTCTCGCTGAGTCCGCCGCCGATCAGGTCATTAAGAAAAATCGCGAAACCCATCGCCAGCGCGGCTGCTGAAGCCGTGCGGGCCAGAAAGAATTGCGTCCAACCGTAAACAAAACCCAGCGGACGGCCATAAGCGTCGCGAATGATTCCGTACTCACCGGCCGCACGCGGCATCATCGCGAGCAACTCCGCGTACGTCAGTGCGCCGGCGATCGAGAGCAAACCGGCGAATACCCAGATCGCCAAAGCTTTTCCGGGACTACCGACGTTGCACGTCACGACGCGCGCTTTCAAAAACACGCCGGTGCCGATGATGTTCGCAACGTTAACGGAGATCGCCGCGATCAGTCCGAGACCGCGGATCAGTTGAGTGTGTTCAGTTTGCACGGTTTTCGTTGTGAATGTCGGCCGCGTCAATAGCCGACGTCGTTCGTGATCAGATCTTCATAATTGTCTCGTCGCCGGATCAGATCGGCCTTGCCGTTCTGGCGAATCAAGACTGCCGCGGGAAGAGGGCGGCCATTGTAATGAAACATCTGGGCCAGTGAATAGGCGCCGCAGTTTAATAAGGCCAGGACTTCACCGGGCGCGACGTCGTCAGGCAGTCTGCGATAGTCAGGCAAACGGCCCTCCCGCTCGATGTCGAAATAGACGTCACCCGAGTCACACAGTGGACCAGCAACCTTGTAATCGCGAGCATACGGTTCGCCTGCGCGCGACGCGGAGATCAGGTGGTAGTACCACTTGTAATTGTTCATCGAGAGCATGATGTTGTAACCGGCGTCGGTTAACAGCCAAACGTCGCCGGTTTCGGGACGGCTCTTGATGTTGCGCACGGTCGTGAGGACGAGACCGGCATCGGCGATGATGCTGCGGCCCGGCTCGAGCACGATCGTTACCTGGTCAAGCAGGTGTTCGGCATTCGCAGCGCGCGCGGACTCACGCGCCACGCGCAGTGCTTCCTTCAGCACCGCAGCGGGTTCGAGCTCCGCGCCCAACATGTCGCGTTCGTGTTCGGGAAGCTGGTCTGCCTGCGAGCGATCGCGCAGGTAGTTCACCGGAATTCCGCCGCCGAGATTGATGTGTTCGAGCGTGTGTCCGGTTTCGTTATGGATAGTCACGAGGTGCTCCCACATGCTGCGAAACGCTTCCGCAAACGGCTCGACGTCGGGGGTTTGCGAACCGACGTGAATATGGATGCCGCACACGTGAATGGTGTCGCGCTTCTCGAGTCCGCGACGAAACGCCTGGAGCACTTCGGTCGACGAGATGCCAAACTTCGAAGTCAGCAGCGCGGTTTGCAGACCGAGATGGGATCGCGTTCCGATCTCGGGTACGAGACGCAGCGTGACGCGCGCGGGCGGCACGTCTTCGCCTTGGGCTCGCAGACGTTTGACGGACTCGTCCACCAGATCGATCTCGTATAGGGAGTCGACATTGATGGCGTAAATGCCCGCACGCACTGCATCGTCGATTTCGTTATCTGACTTGCTGGTGCCGTTGAAGACGATTTGATCCGGCTGAAAACCAACACGCAACGCTTTGAACAGCTCGCCACCGCTGTTGACCTCGACGTCGATGCCTGAGTCAAGCACTGTCTTCAGGATCGCCATGTTCGAGTTAGCTTTAGAGGCGTAACAGAACTTGATCGGGCGATCGACAACGCTCGCCGCGTGTTGCAGGCGCGCGATGTTGTAGCGAATACGTGGTTCGGAAAAGACAAAAAGCGGGGAATCGTATTGTCCTACGAGGTCCAATGCGTCGGCGCCATTGATAGTCAGATGGCCGTTGCGCACTTCCAGGTAGCCGGAGATGGACCAGGCGGGACACGAGATAGCCGTATCAGTGCTGATCTGTGTCATCTGTTAGTGGTTGATATGTGAACTGTCTAGTCTAATTTGATTTCGCGAAATTGTAGCTAAGCGTGCCGGTAACCCTGACCGGTTCGCCCATCAGCGTCGTCGGCGAAAAACGCGCAAGCCGCGCTGCGGTCACGGCAGCCGCCTGCAGGTGCTGTGGACCGGAAACGGCTTTCGCTTCGATCACCGTACCCTGCTCGTCAATCAGGACCTGGACCAGCACGACGCCAGTCGCCTCGCCGGCCGTCACCAGAGGCTGCGGCAGATAGATCGCTTTTCCGTTCAGCATGCCGCCGTTGATCGGTGCCTTTTTCCCGTCAGGTTGTTTCGTGTTTGGGTTGGGCGCGGCGTTTGGATCTTTGGCTTCGGTGGTTCCTTCAGCTCCCGTTGACGGTGCGTTCGGGTCTAACGGTTTTTCAGCCGGGTGCTCTGTCGTTTGCGCAGGTTGTCCCGGATTCTCGGCCGGCTGCTCAGGAGTCGGTGCTGCCGCGACCTTCGAAGGTTCGTTTTGCCGTTCGGGAAGAACGAACGAACTGAGAAACTTCTCCTGAAGCGCTTCATCCTTCGTATTCAACGAGACGATCACGTAGAAACGTTTGCGCGTCGCAAAGGCGTGCGCCACACCGCTGAGTTCGCCGATGGAAACTTTGTATGAGCGGCCGGTGTGTCCGTGGAATGGGCGGCTACTCACGAGTGTCAACTTTGTGATAGCGGTATCTTTTGTTCGCACCTTCGGTGGAAAGAAATCTTTGAAGGCGTCGATGTAAGAATTGAACCTCGCATAGTCAGAATACACGGCCGGGGTCGACTTGATGCCGCTGAGCGAAATGATCGCGAATACCGGTCCGTTAGGTTGCTTGGCGAGGTAGGAGCGAGCGTTGAGCTCCATCTTGTGATAGGGGAACTTTGTTGTCTCTGTGGTCGGGTTTTTGGGCATCGAGACGGTGAATTCTTCGCCTTCGGGACTGATGGTTTCCCAATCGGCCCAGTCACCGGCGCTCTTTTGAACCTGTCCGGAAACTGCGATCGCTGCCAGCACGAGGATCGCAAGCGCCCAATGTAGACGACGAAAGTGCATGTCATTTACCTCCTCAGGTTTTAGCGTTTGACCACGTGGAGAGGTGATCCGTTCACCAACCGCAGAAATTAGTGATACGGGCAATCTAGTCTGCGTATCGGGCAGTGTCAAGAGGCTGCGGTCTTCGAATAATGGTTTCTTCGTAAGTGTCTCGCACTTAGGGGACGAAACGGAAAAAACTGCATCACTTCGCCGACTTCGCCCGGTCAGTCTCAACCAGGACGCGCCGCAGGATCTTGCCGGAAGGGGATTTGGGGATCGTGTCGACGAATTCGACGTACCGGATTCTTTTGTGCGGCGCGACGCGTTCCGCGACGAATTGCATGATCGCTTCCGCCGGCGACGGTTGCCGCAAAACGACGATCGCCTTGGGCACTTCCCCTGCTTCCTCGTCGGGACAGGGAATCACCGCGGCGTCGGCGACGCACGGATGCGTCACCAGGACGGCTTCCAACTCAGCCGGCGCCACCTGAAGGCCTTTGTACTTGATCAGCTCCTTCGCCCGATCGACGATGAAAAAGTGACCGTCTTCGTCGACGTACCCGATGTCGCCGGTGTGCAGCCAGCCTTCGGGATCGATCGTTTGCGCGGTGGCGTCGGGATTGTTGAGATAGCCCTTCATGATCTGCGGACCACGCACGCAAACTTCGCCTCGCTGGCCTGGACCAAGCGCTTCACCCGTTCCGAGATCGGCGACCTTGCATTCAGTGTTCGGAGCAGGCACGCCGACTGAGCCGAATTTGATCGTGTGTGGTGGTGCGGGCGACGAATGAGTCACCGGGCTCGTCTCAGTCATGCCGTAACCTTGTCGCACGCTGCAACCGAGGCGTTCCATGCAGGCCTTCGTCAGATCTTCGCCGAGCGGAGCAGCGCCGGAGAAGATCGTGCGCAACTTCGGCAGTCGATAGTTGTCGACCACCGGATGTTTACTAAGAGCCAGCACAATCGGAGGCACGAGGTGCGCGAGACTGACCTCGTAGTCCTGCACGGCTTTCAAAAACGACTCCAGCTCGAAGCGCGGCATGGTGACGATCGTGGCGCCGGTGTAAAGTCCCATGTTCAACACGACGACGAGACCGTAAATGTGAAACATCGGCAACACGCAGATCAGCGTGTCAGTCTCGAAGAAATAACAGAGACCTTCCATTTGACGGATGTTCGCAACGAGATTGTGGTGCGTGAGCATCACGCCTTTCGGTAGACCGGTTGTTCCGCTGGAGTAGGGCAGCGCGATGAGATCTTCGTGCGGATCGATCTCGACTTGTTCGGCGCGGCCGTTGTCGACGAGCAGTGAAGAGAACGGCGTCGCGCCCACCGCCTCACCAAAAACGAACAGTTCTTCGACGTCGGCCTCGTCGGCAGCCTCGCGGGCTTTTTCGATGAACATCGGGATCGTTACGAGAAAGCGTGCGCCTGCATCTCTCAGTTGGTGCGCGATTTCGCGTTTTGTGTAGAGAGGGTTGATCGGCGTCACGACTCCGCCGAGTGTCGCAGCGGCGTGAAAGGCGATCGCATAGTCCGGACAATTTGGACTTAGGATTCCGAACACTTCGCCTTTTTTGAACCCGCGCTGCTTCAAGTTGTAGGCGGCGATGGCGATTAAATCGGCCAGTTGAGAATAAGTGACCGTCCGGCCCGATGGACCATCGATAAGCGCTGGTTTATCAGCAAGTTCTTCGGCTCTGCGCAGGACGAGAGGCGTCAGAGCGGTCTCAGGGATCTCGACATCCGGATAAGGGCCTTTAATTATCATGTCGCACAGATTACACAGATCCGTGTAATCTGTGAACCAGCATGGAATACCTATCCGCATGACTCGTCCGCTCAACATCGTTTGCCTGGCTACCTACTTCAAGGGCGCTGATTTCATCCGCGAGTGCAAGGCCCACGGGTGTCACGTGGTCCTGGTTACGAAAGAAAAAACACTGCGCGAGGATTGGCCTCGCGAGAGTCTCGACGACCTGATTGCAGTTCCGAATGACGCCGGACCGGCTTTGTTTATCGATCTGCTCGCGTTTCTGGCGCGCAACCGGAGAATCGATCGCGTTGTGGCGCTCGAAGAATTCGACGTGGTTACCGCGGCGTTGATGCGCGAGCATCTTTGTCTGCCCGGATTGAGTAGTTCGGGGGCGAAGGTTTTTCGCGACAAGCTTTCGATGGCGGTGCACAGCCGTCGCGCGGGTATCAACGTGCCGGACTTTGTGCCTCTGGTGAATCGTGAGGAGGTTGCGGATTTTATGGAGCGCGTACCCGCGCCGTGGATAATCAAGCCGCGCTCGGACGTTTCGGCTATCGGCATTCGAAGAGTGTCCGATGCGGCTGAAGTAATGCGCACGATGGACGAGATGAACGAGCGCGCGAACCTGCGCGAGCGTGCTTCCTATTACTTGTTGGCGCGGTTCGTTGCGGGCGAGGTTTTTCACGTTGACTCGGTGGTGAACGATGGAAAGGTCGTGTTTGCTGGCGCGAATCAGTACGGACGGCCACCCATGCAGGTGGCCCATCAGGGCGGTGCTTACATTTCGCGCACGCTGGAGCGCGGTTCGGATGATGAGCGGGGGCTCTTTGCCGCTAATAAAAAACTGGTGAAAGCGCTCGGGTTGGAACGTGGCGCCACGCACGCCGAGTTCATAAAAGGTGCGGACGACGGAAAGTTTTACTTTCTGGAGATTGCAGCGCGTGTTGGCGGCGCGTACATCGCCGAGGTGCTCGAGGCCGCGACCGGAGTGAATCTCTGGCGCGAATGGGCCAGGTTAGAGATTGCCGGCGGTGATGGAACGTCCAGGGTCCGTTTGCCCAGGATCCGTCCAACCCGCAGGGAATACGCGGGCATTATTCTGTCGCTCGCCAAACAGGAGCAGCCCGACACATCCGCCTACGTGGACGGCGAGATCATCTACCGCGTCAAGAAGCGCCACCACGCAGGTCTCATCGTCCGTTCCCCTCAGTTGGCCCGGGTCGAAGAACTGCTCTCGTCCTACTCACAACGCTTCGCCGACGACTTCGTCGCGGTAGCGCCGCCACCGGAACGACCGGAGTAGCAGCTGGAGTAACCTTTATGAGTTCCTTCCGATATAGCCGGTTCACTCTATTACTAATCATCCTTCTTCTAGTCTCCTGCAAGCAACGCAACATTGCGGAGTTTATTTCCGTTAAGGATCCCATCGTCGCGCTCACGCACGTTCGCGTGATTGATGGAACCGGCAGTCCCGCCAGAGAAGACCAAACGATCATCATAGAGTCAGGACGTATCTCTGCAATTGGCCCAACGTCGGACGTCTCTGTTCCGGCGTCAGCTACTGCGCTCGACCTCAGCGGTCATACGGCCATACCCGGTCTGGTCGGAATGCATAACCACCTTTTCTATGCGACACGCCGCGGGGAACGTTACGTCAATGCACCTGAGAGTTTTGCGCCACTCTATCTCGCCGCGGGCGTTACGACCATTAGAACCGCCGGAGCGCTTAAGCTCAGCAATGATCTGGAGGTAAAAAGATCGATAGAGGACGGCGAGATGCCGGGACCCAAGATCCATATCACCAGTCCATACATAGACCATGTCCCCGGCCGGCAACTGACCCCCGAAGCACTGGCAAAAGTGATCAACGAATGGGCCGATGAGGGCGCCACGTCATTCAAGATCTACGAGACCATAACTCTCCCGGAACTTCGCACCGTTATCGACGCTGCTCATAAGAGAGGACTGAAAGTCACCGGACACGTCTGCGCCGTCGGCTTCCGCGAAGCCGCACGCGCCGGCATCGACAATCTCGAACACGGACTGGCCGTTGATACGGAGTTCTTCCCGGAAAAGAAGCCCGACGAGTGTCCGAGAAGAAGTGACTGGCTTCCGCAACTGGCACACATCGACGTCAAAAGCGCACCAGTCCAGGACATGATTCGAGAACTGGTCCAACATCGAGTTGCTGTCACATCGACGCTCGCCATCTTCGAGGCGTTCGTTGACGAGACATTTGAGCTCGATTCGAGGATGGAGGAGGTGCTCAGCGAAGACGCCTATGACGACTGCGTTGCGCGTTTGGCTAAAGGGAAAGCGGATCCGCGTTGGTCCAAGGTCTGGGAAGTTGTACTGAAGAAGGAGATGCAGTTTGAACGCGAGTTCGTCCAAGCCGGTGGCTTGTTGATGACGGGAGTGGATCCGACCGGATGGGGAGGCGTCATCGCCGGCTTCGGCGATCAACGTGGGTTGGAACTTTTGGTGAAAGCGGGCTTCTCTCCTGAGGAAGCTATTCGTATCGGCACGCTAAACGGTGCGACGTTTCTTGGTGAAGCTGATCGCATCGGCACGCTCGCAGCGGGCAAACAGGCCGATATCGCTATCATTCGCGGCAACCTCGCCGTGGACATTGCCGCCATTCGCAACGTTGTGCTCGTTTTCAAGGACGGCACAGGCTACGACCCGGTGACGTTGATCGAGTCGATACGTGGGCTGGTCGGTGACAGTTAGCCCTGGCTCGTTGTGCTGACAGATCTCAACGCCACTGAAAACGCATGCTCATCACTCCGTTGCCCGCGACGAAGGCTGCAAGTACTTATCGGTCCAGTCGAGGATGGTGTTGAACCAGAGCTGGAGATTCTGGGGTTTCAGCACCCAGTGACCCTCGTCCGGGAAGATCAGAAACTTTGAGTCGATTCCTTTGCGTTGCACCGCCGTGAAGAGTTGCATCCCCTCGCCGATTGGGACGCGATAGTCGAGCTCACCGTGAATGATCAGGATCGGCGTGTTGAAGTTGTTTACAAACTTGTGCGGCGACCAGCGACTGTACATCGCCGGGTTGGTCCAGGGCGTTCCTTTGAATTCCCACTCCGGAAACCATAACTCTTCGGTGCCGCCGTACATGCTGTCCAGGTTGTAAACGCCGTCGTGCGATACCAGCACCTTGAACCGGAAGCGTGGATCGTTGTTGCGGCCCAGGATCCAGTTCACCATGTAACCACCGTAACTCGCACCCGCCGCCCCCACTCGATTGCGATCGAGATACGAATTGCGCCTCAGTACATCCGCAACACCATTCATGATGTCGACGAAAACTTTACCGCCCCAATCGCCACTGATTTCGTTAACAAACTGTTGTCCGTAACTAACCGACCCGCGCGGATTCGGCGCAAAGACAACGTAACCCGCATTCGCAAACACTTGCGGATTCCAACGATAGCTCCAGTTGTCGTACCAGGCGCTCTGCGGCCCACCATGAATCAACACGAGCAGCGGATACTTCTTGCTCGCATCGAATCCCGCGGGCTTAACGATAAACCCGTGAATCTTCTTTCCCATCGCGCCCGTCCACTCGACTTCTTCGGCCGCTTTTAGATTCTCGGGAGCGAGCAGCTGTTTATTCACAGTCGTCAGCGCCATCATTCCACTGCCATCCGTGTTCACGGAGTAAACTTCTGGCGCGGCAATCATCGAACTGGCAAGAAAAACCAGCTTCCGTCCGTCCGGCGTGATGCGAAGACCCGACGCAAACACATCGGCGACAATCCTCTCCGGCACACCGCCTCCGGCCGCAATCCTGAATATCGGATGCTTACCGCGTTCCCCAGCGGTGAAGTAGATGTGCTTGCCGTCCGGCGAGAGGACCACTTCATCCACCTGCTGATCGAACCTCTGCGTTAATTCAACACTCGCTCCGCTCGCACGGTCGTACGCCATCAAGCGCCAGCGATCGGCTTCGAAACCCGCCGTCGCCTGCGAGCGATAGATAATGTACTTACCGTCGCGCGTAAAAATCGGACCAGCATCGTAACCACGATTGCGAACCGTAATGTTTTTCGGTTCACCTTGGGTCAGACGCACGACGTAAATATCGCTGTTGGTGGAAATCGCCTCGACCTTGTCCGGATTACGCAGGAACGCGATCTCCTTCGAATCTGGCGAAAAGGCATAGTCGACGCCGGTGGCGGCAGCGTATGGCGGCGCATCAAAGTCGCCCGGTGTGAGTTCAGTAGCGACACCGCCTTTACTCGAAACGATAAACAGGTGCGTGCGTTTCAGGTCTCGCCATTCATCCCAGTGCTTGTAAAGCAGGCGCGAAACGATATGCGCCTTTACCTTGCTGTTTTCCGCGTGTTCGTCTCGTTTCTTGTTGCACTCGTCGTCCTTGCAGTCCGGATACACGTCTGACGTGAACGCGATCCACGATCCGTCAGGCGACCAGACAGGGCCGGCCGCGCCGGTCGAGATCTTGGTGATCTGTTCTTTGTCGCCGCCGTCATCGCTATCCATAGTCCAGATCTGCCCGCCGTTTACGAAGGCAATCTTTTTTCCGTCCGGTGACCAGCGCGGCGCTGACGACGACGTCTTTCCATCAGTCAGTCGTTTCAACTCGCCGCCGCCGGTGGTTGACGTGACGTAGATCTGGTTAACGACGCGGTTGTCGGCGAAGTTGACGTCGCCTATCGTGAGCGCAACGTACCTGCCGTCAGGTGAGAGCTGCGGATCCGCCACCCGGCGCACCTTCAACAGATCGTCAACGGTGTAGCTCCGGTTCTGCGAGAACGCGACCGAACATAGACCAATAAAGAGGACAGCAACGACGGCAACAAGACGCTTCATAAAAACATTTCCTCGGCAGTTGGATTCTGAATCGCTGTTATTATTACACAGATAACACGGATGATACGTCGCCTCATAGTAGCCCTGGTTAAAGTCGCGTTGCGGATTTACTTCCAGCGCATTGAAGTCACCGGTCTCGAACATGTACCGCTAAACACGCCGGTGATCTTCGTGATGAACCATCCGAACGCCCTCGTCGATCCGGTGTTCCTGCTGTGCCTGACGCCGCGCCGGGTCTCGTTTCTCGCCAAAGCGCCACTGTTTCGCATGCCTGTGATCGGCTACCTGGTGAAGAAGATGGATTCGTTACCCGTTTACCGCCAGCAGGACGAGGGCTCCGACACGCGAAAGAACCAGGAGACGTTCATCGCCGCCCGCAAGTTACTGGCGAGTGGCGGAACCATAGGCATCTGCCCCGAGGGCGTTTCGCACGACGCTCCCGGACTCAAACCGATCAAGACAGGCGCCGCGCGCATCTCGCTCGCCGCTGTCTCGACCGGCGAAGTCTCGAATCTGAAGGTCGTTCCCGCCGGTCTCTACTACACAAGCAAGACGCGGTTTCGAAGTTCCGCCCTCCTGTACTTCGGAAATCCGATAAGCGTCGAACCCGTAAAGCTCGAGCCCGACGGCAACCCACCACGCGATGCTGTGCGAGAGTTGTCCAACCAAATCGAGAAGGCGTTGCGTGAAGTGATCCTCGACGCCCAACACGAGGAAGAGTTGTTGACGACAGCGCGCGCCGAACGCATCTTCTCATCCGCGAACGACGACAGCGACGACAGCCTGAAGGACGAACTCAGGCTACAACAGCGATTCATCAAAGCGTATCCCGTGCTGCAAAAGCTGCAACCCGAACGCCTCCGCAAACTGGAGGTCCGGATGATTCGTTTCGAAGAGGAGCTGGATCAAGCCGGTGTGGATGCGGAACAACTGTCTCCACCGTCATCGACGCGCAGCGTCTTTTTCACCATCCTTAAGCGGTCGCTTTTGTTCCTGCTGATGCTCGGGCCGGCACTGGTGGGCACGGTGGCGCACTACCCCGCTTACCGGCTCGGCGGGTATCTCGCGACCAGGTTCTCAGCAGACTCGGAAGACATCATCTCGACGGTCAAGATCATTTCGGCGATGTTGTTGTTCCCGCTGACGTGGTTGATCGTGGGTGTAGTGTCTTATTCCTTGTTGGGTTGGATCGCGGCATTGGCGACGCTAATCGTCATTCCTGTCTGTGGCTACGTCGCCATTTGGTTTTTCGAGCAGTTGGACAGATCGATAGCCGGCATACGGGTACTGACATTTTTCCTTGTAAGGAGGCGCTTCTTTGTCAGGTTGCTGGCGGAGCGAAAGGCGATAAGAAATGAGATCATTTCGCTCGGCAAAGAAACCCCGATTGCCAGTGAGTAACTCCGTGGTCTGGCAAGCTGGTCTATGAGAGGACTCATGCCGGTACGAGTTGGACCATATTATTTCTTACGCGCCTTGCTGCTCTTCGTCGATTTGGTGGTGGACTTCTTCTTCTTTTTCCCACCGCCGGTGCTTCCGGCACGACTCACGCTTCGACCTCTCCGCCCTTCGCTTCTCAGCTTCCCTGCATCCATCAGTTGTTCGTAGGCGCCGCGAACAACATTCCGGGCCACCTTCAAAGTATTTGCGAGCTCACGCTCACTAGGGAGAAGAGTTCCCACGGCCAAATTGCCGGCCTCAATTAAATCATCCAGTTGTTCCCGAATCTGCCGGGTCATGGACTCCGGTCGTTTTCGGTTGACACGAACGTTAAGTTTCGTCGCCACCTTCTTGACTCCTTCAAGCACTAAGTTGTCGTTCGGGGGTTACGTGAGGATTCTAAGCAGCGACCATGCGAGTGTCAAACACTTTTCAGACCAGTATGAAAAGGTTAGACCACCGTGAACTTGTCGTGATAAGCGAGCTAGCGCGCGACACCTGTTAGGCCATGTCTGCGGAGGATCTCCAGCGTACGGTCCATAGGCAACGCTTCGACCGTTCGACCCCTTCCGCGCATGGTCGTGGCCTTGAACAGTGAGTTGTAGATCGCTTCCTCAGTCGCCTCGATCACCGCCAGGAAAAGTGGAGACATGGCATCGTTGGTCACGGACTTGAGATCCCGCGTTGGACTTGCATCCCGCTGGTTAGTCATTCGAATACGGACCTCGGGTGCTGTTGAAAAGGCTATGACATAGTCGCCACTGCCGTTGGTGGCCGACCCGCCGGTGCGGCCCATACCCATCATGGCCCGAGAGGCGAGTCGCCGCAGGTTGCGCGCGTCCAGCGGGGCGTCGGTGGCAATGACCATGATGATTGACCCATCAGGGTTCGCCTGAGCCGGGGCTGGAGGATTGATGTCGTCCTTTAAATAGTAGCGACCGAGCTCCTGACCGACGGGCGCGCCGTTGATGGTCAAAACTCCGCCGAAGTTCGACTGGACTAAAACCCCCACCGTAAAACCGCCCAAATTCGCGGGTATTTTCCGGGAAGCGGTGCCGATGCCGCCCTTGAAGCCGAAAGCGATCGTTCCGGTGCCCGCTCCAACGCAACCTTCTTCGACCGCTCCGCCTTTGGCTCCTTTGATCGCGGCAAACACGTCGTCGCGCGAAATATGACGACCACGAATGTCGTTGAGATACCCGTCGTTGGTTTCCGCGACCAACGGATTGACCGACTGGACTTGCTCGTTGCCGGGCAATGCGAGCATGTAGTCGATTAGATAATCGGCGACACGAGGTACGGCGAGGGTTGAGGTCAGCAGTATCGGCGTCTCGATCTCTCCCAGCTCGTTCACCTGAGTTGATCCTGCGAGTTTGCCGAAGCCATTGCCTACAAAGACAGCACCCGGGACTTTCTCGCGAAACATGTTTCCGTTGTGGGGGAGAATCGCAGTGACGCCGGTACGAACGTTGTCGCCGCGGATCAACGTGGTCTGACCGACGAGAACGCCCTGCACGTCAGTGATCGCATTCAGCGGCCCGGTTGGCATCACACCCACTTTCACTCCCGCTTCACGCGCGCGTGGTCTGTTCTGAGCTCCAAGATTCATGTTCGCTATGGTCCCAAGGAAAAAGAGTGCAGTAAACGTTGCAAAGAGTGATCGTTGCCGTCTCAGCATGGTGCGTTCTCAAGATGGTCTTGGTTTTCGTGAAATATCGGATTGTCCGATTCTCCCGATGTGTGTAAGCTGTCGGATAATACGCTCTTTGGTGGTCATCCAAAACTGGAGAATCAACACCTTGAAGCTGGTTACAATCGACTGGTTGATCATCGCGGCTTATTTTCTTCTGTCGCTGATGGTCGGCCTTTACTATGCCGGCAGGGCCGGCCGGTCCACTGAAGAGTATTTCCTTTCGGATCGTTCCATGCCGTGGTGGCTTGCCGGCACGTCGATGGTGGCCACGACTTTTGCAGCGGACACGCCCCTGGCAGTCACTGAAATGGTCGCGCGTAATGGAGTCGCCGGCAACTGGCTCTGGTGGTCGCTGCTGGCGAGCGGCATGCTGACGGTCTTTTTCTTTGCGCGATTGTGGCGACGGGCCCGCGTGATGACCGACGTGGAGTTTGTCGAACTTCGTTACTCCGGTAAGCCCGCCGCTTTCCTCCGGGGCTTTCGTGCCCTTTATTTGGGCCTGCCAATCAACCTGATCATCATGGGTTGGGTCAATCTCGGTATGGCGAAGGTGCTTAGCGGAACGTTGGGCCTCGCGAAATGGCAGGCGCTGGCTCTGTGTCTCGGTATTACTTTTCTATATTCGATTCTTTCAGGCTTCTGGGGAGTGGTTGTAACTGACGCGGTGCAGTTCGTCATTGCGATGGTGGGTTCGATCGCGCTGGCCGTGTTTGCCGTTCAGGCGGTTGGCGGATTGGACAACTTGAAAACGCGGCTTGCCGGCGTGACGCCGGTTGGTTCGCCTGCTCCGTTTGGTATTGATGGCGCGACCAGGTTACTGCCGGACGGCTCGGCGATTTGGATGTTGCCCTTGCTTACGCTCGTGGTCTATCTCGGCGTGAACTGGTGGGCCTCCTGGTATCCCGGCGCTGAGCCAGGCGGGGGTGGCTACGTGGCGCAACGAATCTTTTCCGCCAAGAACGAAAAGCATGGTCTACTGGCCACCCTCTGGTTCAACATCGCGCATTACGCTCTGCGACCATGGCCCTGGATCATCGTGGCCCTGTGCTCACTGGTGCTCTATAACGGAACCACACCCAATCCCGAAACCGGCAAGCCTGATGCGGCGTTTGGATACGTCCAAGTAATGAACGACTACCTGCCGGTCGGTTTTCGCGGGTTGTTGTTGGCCTCCTTCGCAGCCGCTTACATGAGTACGATTGCGACGCAGATGAACTGGGGCGCCAGCTATATCATCAACGACTTCTACCGCCGCTTCGTGAAGCCTGAAGCAACGGAGAAGCACTACGTGTTCGCGTCGCGTATGGCGACGCTGATTATCGTACTGCTTTCGATCGTCGTTACTTACTACATGAATCGGATTACGAGCGGTTGGGAACTCGTGCTTGCTCTCGGGGCGGGAACAGGGCTCGTTTACATCTTGCGCTGGTACTGGTGGCGGGTGAATGCCTGGTCTGAAATCGCGGCGATGGCCTGTGCGCTGATTGTGTCACTGTCCCTGCGACAGTTCGCAATCTTCGATTCCTCGACGCCGATGGGATTTGCGCAAACGATTCTGGTGACGGTCGGCATCACCACTGCCGTTTGGCTCGTGGCCACGTTTGTCACTGCCGCGGAGCCGCTGGAAAAACTCACAAGCTTCTATCGCACTGTTTATCCGGCAGGGCCCGGCTGGCGGCCCGTCGCACGCGCGGCGGGTATGGCCGAACGCAGCGGAGAGATTTGGCCCAACCTTCTCAACTGGCTCCTCGGAATCCTCATGGTCTATTCGATTTTGTTTGGTATTGGCGAACTGCTCTTTGGTGACTGGCCCAAAGTATTGTTGTTTTTTGTGATCGCGGCCGTATCAGGCGGTGCGATGATCTGGAATCTCAATCGAACAGGATGGGCGGGATTGTCTGAGTCTGCTGAACCGCGGACCGGCGACGTAGTTACGGAAGGCGCCGATTAGCCGTCGACTCCCTGGAACGCTGATCGTGACCCACTCGGTGAATGCTAGTTCCGGTCTTGTTTTTGCCGTTGATCTCGGAGGAACACACCTGCGCGCAGCGCTGGTTGACAGCGCCGGCAAGATTCACACACAACTAAAGCGTCACACGCCAAAGGACGATTCGCCCGAGGTGGTTGTCGAGGCGTTGGCGAGCGTTGCCGAAGAGTGGCGGCGTGGCGATTATGGTCCAATCACCGGCGCGTCGGTCATGGTCCCGGGCGCGGTCGATAGCGGGCAGGCGGTTGTCCTGTCGGCGCCAAACCTTCCTTCGCTGATCAACTACGGGTTGAAAAAGGTGTTAGAGGAGCGACTGGGTTGGCCCGTCGTTCTCGAAAACGACGCGAATGCCGCGGCGATGGGCGAAATGTGGCTCGGCGCCGCGCGCGGATGTCTGCATGTTGTCAGCGTCACATTGGGAACTGGTGTTGGCGGCGGCATAGTGTTGGGTGGCAAGGTCTGGCGTGGCGCGCATGGGTCAGCGGGAGAGATCGGGCACACGACAGTCGATCCGTTCTCTGGATTGAAATGTAAGTGTGGCAACACCGGCTGTCTCGAACTGTTTGCGTCGGCGACGGCGATCGTGCGAATGGCGCGTGAGAGTTTGGCGCAGTTTCCGCAGGCGACCTTAAGTGCGGAGGGTCTGACGGCGGAGAAAGTCTACGATGCCGGGCGTCAGGGCGATGAGCTGGCGTTATCTGTGTTCAAGCGTGCGGGAAAGTATCTGGGAATTGGACTCGCCAGCCTGATGAGCGTGCTCGATCCCGAGATCATAGTGATCAATGGCGGAGTGGTGAACGGTTGGGACTTGTTTGCTCCCGACATGTATCAGGAAGTCGCCGAGCGCGCGTTTCAAGCGACAGCGCAACAAGTGAAGATTGCGCGTGCTGAGTGCGGCGACAATGCCGGCCTGCTTGGGGCAGCGCGTTTAGCGTTTGATGAGATGGCATGAGTAACACTGCTTTAATAATCCACGGCCATTTTTATCAACCTCCGCGCGAGAATCCCTGGACTGGAGAAGTCGAGCGCGAGATTGGCGCCGCGCCTTACCACGATTGGAACGAACGCATTCACGCCGAATGTTACGCCGCAAACGCGGCGGCGCGCGTTGGCGACCAGACCGTCAACAACTACGCGCACATCAGTTTTAACTTTGGTCCAACGCTGTTGTCGTGGTTGGAAAAACATCATCCCACGACTTACCAGAGCATCATCGACGCCGACAAAGAGAGCGCGCACCGGCGATCCGGTCATGGAAACGCGATCGCACAGGCATACGGTCATGCGATTTTGCCGCTCTGCAACGACCGCGATCGGTTGACGCAGGTTGTCTGGGGAGTGGCGGACTTTCGTCATCGTTTTGGGCGCGAGCCGGAGTCGATGTGGCTCCCGGAGACGGCTGTTGATCGTGCGACTCTCGAGCTGCTGATTGAGCAGGGCCTGCGATATGTCATCCTTGCGCCGTCTCAAGCGTCTCGGTATCGAGCGATCGGTGCTGAGCAGTGGCATGATGCGACCGATTCGAGTATCGACGGCAGTCGCGCTTATAGTTATTTCCACCGCGACGGGAGTGGCCGATCGATTGCGATCTTTTTCTACGATGGTCCACTGGCGCGGGCGATCGCGTTCGAAAAGGCGCTGACCTCTAGTGAACGACTCGTGCGAACGATCAAGTCATCGTCCGCCGGGAAAGCATTGGTCAACATCGCAACTGACGGCGAGACGTACGGGCATCATTTTAAGTTTGGTGATCTCGGCCTGGCGCATGTTTTGGTCGTGGAAGCTCCGGACGAAGGTTTTTGGATCACGAATTACGGTGAGTTTCTTGACCAGTATCCGCCGCAACACGAGGTCGAAATCAGTAGTGGACCGCTGGAAGAAGGCACGGCGTGGAGTTGCGGGCACGGCGTTGGCCGTTGGCTTCGCAACTGCGGTTGTCACACGGGCGGAGAGCCGGGTTGGAACCAGGAGTGGCGCGGCCCGTTGCGCGTGGCGCTGAACTACCTGCGAGATCGCGCCGCTGAAGGGTTCGAAGAACTTGGAAGCAAGTTGTTAAAGGCGCCATGGGACGCACGCAACGCGTACATAGACGTCCTCTTGAAGCGAATCTCGCCCCGTGATTTTCTCGCTCGCCACGCTAAGCAGGCGTTCTCGCCGGCGGACGAAATACGGGCGTTCACGTTGCTGGAAATGCAGCGAAACGCTTTATTGATGTTTACGAGTTGCGGCTGGTTCTTCTACGACATTTCGGGTATTGAAACGATCCAGATTTTGAAATACGCCGCGCGCGTGATCGAACTCAGCGATCAACTCGGCATTCCGTCACACCGAAAGACGTTTTTGGATCTGTTGGCTGAGGCGCGGAGTAACATTGCAGACAAGGGAACCGGAGCGGACATATATGTCCTCCATGCTGAACCATCAAATCCTTGGCCCACATCTGAAGGACGATGGTCTGATCATTCGCGTCTTCCGGCCTGACGCGGAACGCGTCGAAGCTCTCGTCGGACGCAGAGCGCCGATGTCGATGGAGCGGATCGATCCCTCCGGCCTGTTTGAGTTACATGTTCCGCGCGTCAAGAAGGTCCCATCGTACAAACTCAAGGTTCATGAACAGGGTGGCGAGGTAAAAACGATTCGCGATCCGTATAGCTTTCCACCAAGTCTCGGCGAACTGGACCTTCACTTGTTTGCCGAAGGCAAGCACGAACAGATCTACAACAAACTCGGCGCGCACGTAACGAAGGTCGGAACAGTGAAGGGCGTTGCGTTCGCAGTGTGGGCGCCGCACGCGTCGGGTGTCAGCGTGGTCGGGGACTTCAACAACTGGGACGGGCGTGTTCACCAGATGCGCATGTTGAACGAGTCGGGAGTTTGGGAATTGTTCATTCCCGATCTGACCGTGGGCATGCTGTACAAGTTCCAGATTCACCGGCAGCGAAACCTGCCGTTTCTCAAAGCCGATCCATACGCGCAATACACGGAGGTCCCGCCTGATACCTCTTCGATCGTCTACCAGACAACTTACAAATTTCGCGATACGAAGTGGATGAAGGAGCGCTCGTCGCGCGAGCACTTTCGCCGGCCGCTTTCGATCTACGAAGTGCATTTCGGATCGTGGCGGCGAAACATCGAGCAGGCGAAGGAACCGCTCACGTATCGCGAGATGGCGAAACCGCTGGCTGACTACGTCGCTGAGATGGGCTTCACGCACGTCGAATTCCTGCCGCTGAAGGAACATCCGTATGGTCCATCGTGGGGTTACCAGGTCAGTTACTACTACGCTCCCTCAGCGCGTTATGGAACTCCCGACGACTTTCGTTACCTCATCGACTATCTCCACCAACGCGGCATCGGTGTGATTATGGACTGGGTGCCGGCGCACTTTCCGAAAGACGCGTTTGCGCTCGCGCGTTTTGATGGCTCCGCGTTGTACGAGCATCTCGATCCGCGAAAAGGGCAGCATCCCGATTGGGGAACGTATATCTTCAACTACGGACGCAACGAGGTGCGCAATTTTCTGATTGCTAACGCGCTCTACTGGTTCAAGGAGTTTCACCTTGATGGTCTGCGTGTCGATGCCGTTGCGTCGATGCTTTATCTCGACTACAGCCGGAAGGAAGGCGAGTGGGAGCCGAATATTTTTGGCGGGCGTGAGAACCTCGAGGCGATCTCGTTCTTGAAAGAGTTGAATGAGCTAACGCATCGCGAGTGTCCCGGAGCGATCATGATCGCCGAGGAGTCGACTGCGTGGCCGGCTGTGAGTCATCCGGTGTATGCAGGCGGACTGGGTTTTGACTTCAAGTGGAACATGGGTTGGATGCACGACACGCTCAAGTACTTTCAAACCGATCCATTTTTTCGCGCCGGAAACCACAATGCGCTGACGTTTGGGCTGGTCTACGCGTGGAGTGAAAACTTCATCCTGCCGTTTTCGCATGACGAAGTAGTGCACATGAAGGGATCGCTCCTGAACAAGATGCCGGGAACGGATGAGCAGAAGTTTGCGACCTTACGGGCGCTGTACGCGTACATGTGGGCGCATCCCGGAAAGAAACTCTTGTTTATGGGAGGCGAGTTTGGGCAATGGCGCGAGTGGACCGAAACACAGAGTCTCGATTGGCACTTGCTGGATAGTCCGTTGCACAGTGGTGTGCAGAAGTTAATCCGCGATCTAAATCAAATCTACCTCGAGCGCGACGCTTTATGGCACAGCGACGCGGACGCCACCGGTTTCGAGTGGATCGACGTCGACAACTCCGCCGAGAATATCGTTGCCTTCCTTCGGCGCTCCACGCAGACCAATGACCAAGAGATCATTTGTGTTAGTAATTTCTCTGCGGTCCCGCGGACAGCATATCGTCTTGGCTTGCCGCGCGAAGGTCAGTACGAGATTCTCGTTAACACAGATCAAAAACAATACGAAGGACGCGCGGAAAATACAGTTTTGGATTTAGAATCGGAATCCGTCGCTGTTCATGGCCGAGAACATTCAACCCTGATAGACCTTCCGGCGTTGAGTACACTGTGGCTATGTATGAGAAGTTCAAAGAACTAGACGGCACGCATCCATGGCGGGATGTTAGTCCCGATGGTTATGTTGATTATCGGGCGCGTTACCGTCCGCAGGGGCGTGTTCTCTTTTTCAACTTCCCACTCGCAAAAGAGATGGGCCTTGTTCCCGAGGACCACCCGTCCAGCATCAACAAGGATCTCGAACAAGTAATCCTCGACACTTTTTCTCTGCGCATCATCAACGAATACGACCTCGAGCGTGGAACGAAGTTTCCCCCAGAGAATGTCAGGCCAAAGCCTTTCATGGCCACCCGCTATCTGCAAACCCAACATCGAAACAAACAAGGCAAGACGTCCGGCGATGGCCGAAGTATCTGGAACGGATACCTGAAAAGCGACAAGCTGGTCTTCGACATCTCGAGCCGTGGCACCGGCGCGACAATCCTCAGCCCTGGCGCCGTGGAAGCACAGCGGTTACTCGCGACCGGCGACCAAACATACGGTTACGCCTCGGGCCTCGCCGAGCTCGACGAAATGTTAGGAAGCGCGGTCATGTCGGAAATTTTTTACCGGCAGGGAATTCCGACCGAGCGTTGCCTAGCCGTGATCGGCTTTCCCGACGCGACGGCGATTGGCGTCAGAAGCGCACCGAATCTGATCCGACCGGCCCACATCTTTCGCTATCTCAAACAAAATCGCCACGCGGAATTAAAAGCCTCGATCGACTACTTCATCGACCGCGAGATCGAGAACGGCATCTGGACCGTACCCGACGATCCTGCGGAACGTTACGCGACCGCACTCGACTATTTCGCCCGCAACTACGCAAAACTCGCCGCGCTGCTCGAAGAGGAGTACATCTTCAACTGGCTCTCCTGGGACGGCGACAACATGCTCGCCAGCGGCGCGATCCTGGATTACGGATCGATCCGGCAGTTTGCCGCCAAGCATGACAAGTACCGCTTCAAAGACGTCGATCGTTATTCAGCTTCACTTGCGGAACAGCGCGGGTGGGCCAGGACGCTGGTCCAGGTATTCGCGCAGGCGATGGATTTCGTCCAGACCGGTGAAAAGAAGAACCTGAATTCCTTCAGAAACGCTGAATGTCTGCGAGTCTTCGATCGCGCGTTCGCGATGGAACGAGATCAGCGCATGCTGTGGCGGATCGGTTTTACGCCCGAGCAGATCACCCACCTCATGAACAGCGCGCAAAAAGAGGTCCGCGAGTTCGATCGCAGTCTGAGTTATTTCGAGGACCGGAAAGTCTCGAAAGGCGTCGAAAAACTTCCCGACGGTTTCACGCACAATCCCGTGTTCTTAATCCGCAACCTCCTTCGAACGCTGCCCGGCTACTATCTGTCGCACGCGATTACGCGGCCGGACGATGAAAGCGTTTACATGCCCAACGAAATCTTCGTCCAGACGATGGCCGCCTCGTACGTCGGCAAGAAAGATCTGAAGCTTACCGAAGTACGCATCTCACACATCCGGTCATTTCAGCAATCGTATTTACGACTCGTCGCCGCGCTTGGTGGTCCCCTCGACCTGGTTTTGCAAACGCTCCAGGAACGCTCAGCAGTGATCAACCACCGCCATCGCATCACGGGCGACGCCGTCACGTGGATCATCGAGGAAGTGATCGCGATGAAAGGCAAGATCAGGATCGATGGTCTACAGGAAGCGATCGACGCTTTCATCGACTCGCAAGTCCTGATACCCGGCAAGTGGCGTCCCGTTCCACAGGCCCACCTCAACTCAAACACTCTCAAGTCGCGTCTGCTGCAAAAGATCCAGGAGAATTTGGAGGCGTATAAAGAGTCGATATAAGCTGGCACGCATGATTCAGTGGCGCGACATCCGCGAGCAGTTTCCGGTAACTGCCAACTCCGTTTATCTCAACACAGCAGCCGCGGGTCCGCTGGCCCGTGCGACGGCCCAGGCCGGCGTCAGTTACTACGAACAGATGAAGAACGACGGCGATCTGCACTGGGACGAGTGGCTCGCGCGCCGCGAAGAAGTGCGCGCGAGGGTGGCCGCATTCATCAACGCTGAGCCGGACGAGATCGGGCTGACGACGAACACGTCGAGCGGCATGAACATCGTCATCGACGCGCTGGAAAAACATGGCGAAGTGATCTCGTGCGATCTCGAGTTTCCCGTCACGACCATTCCGTGGATGCACCGGCGTATTCCGGTCCACTTCGTGAAGGCGGCGGACGGAGTGGTGCGGCCGGAAGATCTGCAGTCCGCCATGAATATCCGCACAGGGATCATTTCGATGAGTTACGTTCAGTATTCGAACGGCTTTCGAACCGATCTGGCGGCGCTCGGCGAGATCAAAGGGGCGCACGCACTGGTCGTCAACGCGAGCCAGGCTGCGGGCGCGTTTGAGATCGACGTGAAGCGCATGAGGATCGACGCGCTGTGCTCGACCGGGCACAAGTGGATGCTTTCGGGTTACGGGTCCGGGTTTGTTTATCTCAGCAGGGAATTACAGGCGAATAGTCATGCGCATTCTATCGGCTGGTTGAGCGTGCAGGATCCGTACGGCGGCAAAAACGACGAGATTCACCTGCGGCGCGACGTCTCAGCGCGTGCTGAACTCGGATGCCCGCACTTTGCCGGAATATTCGCGCTTGGCGCTTCGGTGGAATTCATGCAGTCGATAGGCATCAAGAACATTGAGGAGCGTGCGCTCGAGTTGAATCGATTGCTCACGAGTCGTTTGCAGGAAGCAGGCTGGCGCGTGTTGTCTCCGTTAAGCGAGGAAGGATTTCGATCGGCGGAAACGTTGGTCGCCACAGAGAATCCGGCCCGCGTCGTCGCCGCCCTGGCTGAGAAAAAGGTGATTGTGACGGAGAAGCCCGAAGGCATACGCGTCTCGACCGACTTTTTCAACAACGAAGACGATATCGACCAACTGATCGAGGGCCTCAACCCCTGTCGATCTCTTTGATAAAAAAATTGTCTTTACTCTGTAAGTTTCAGCGATTGAGCGCGACTAACCAGTAGACGAGGACGCTTATCGCTAAAACGAAAAGGAGGAGAATCGGCACAAGGCGGCGCCAGACGAATCGGTCGATCATGTTTTCGGCTTCGAAATTCAGCGCGCACCGGGGACAGCCGCGCGCTTCTTGTTCAAGCACGTTTCCGCAGTCTCGACACGTTTTTGTACTCATCGCTGTTGGGCCACCGGCGGTTGTGTCGCAGGATATCATTTGTGATTTGCCGCCGACCAGCGCATGCAATACTCTACTGCCCGATTCCCTATGAGCGAGGCACAGGCTAAGTCTCCCTATCCACCCCCGGATCCTGAGCGTTGGCTGGACGATCACGGTGACTATCTTTTCAAATACGCCGTCTTCCGTCTGCGCGACGATAACGTGGCGGAAGATGCGGTGCAGGAGACATTTCTCGCAGCCTTGAAGGCGTATGAGAACTTCGAAGGGCGAGGCTCAGAGCGGACCTGGCTCGTCGGAATACTAAAACACAAGATCATCGACCACTTTCGGCGCGTCGGTCGTGAGGCTGCAATCGGCGAGGAACCTGACGATGGCCCCGAGCACCGGGAGTTCTTTGTGCGACCCGATGAATGGCAAGGTCACTGGAACAACGATCGGGCGCCAAACGAATGGCATGCGACGCCCGCGGAGTTGATGGAGCGCAGTGATTTCTGGAAAGTTTTCAACGACTGCCTCTCGCCGTTGCCCAAGCGAACGGTCAGCGCGTTCACGCTCCGCGAGGTGGAAGGTCTGAACAGCGAAGAAATCTGTGAGATTCTGAGCATCAAGGTGAACAACCTGTGGGTCATACTGCACCGCGCACGTTTGCATTTGCGAAATTGTCTGGAGGTTAACTGGTTTCGGTCCGAACGGTGATATGGCGATAAAAGTCTACGAAAAACTCAAGCACACTGTTCGGTTCTGGCTGTTACGCACACTGCCTACCTGCCAGCAGACCGTGGAGACGATCTCCGAGTCAATGGAGCGGCGTCTGACGCTTGGCGAGAGTATCAAACTCAAGCTTCATTTCTGGATCTGCGTTTGGTGCCAGTGGTACATGGAACATCTGCATCTCATCCGCGACGCCTCGCGTGTGCAGGCCGGCCAGGCGCCGGACACTATGTCGGGCGCAACTCTTTCCAACGAAGCACGCGAACGAATCCGCCGCCGTCTTTCCGGTCAAAAGTAAACCAGGTTGTAAGGTTCGACTGCACAGTTGCGACAAAACTGTGCGATGGAGTCTGCAAAGCACAATCACCAGCACGCGCCCAATCGATTCCGCGTCATACCTACACCGGTAAGACTAAGCGCGAACCCGGAGCACACCGGTAAAGGTGTAACGATCGCTTTTATCGATTCCGGTTTTTATCCGCATCCTGATCTCGTCACGCCTCTGAATCGCATAATCGCTTATCACGATGTAACCGGAGAGCGAAGCTCATTGCTTTCGACTGACTCGGTAGAGTCGTGGCAGTGGCATGGGACGCAGACAGCAGTTGCTGCCGCAGGCAATGGGCGCCTCAGTGACGGCGAGTATCGCGGTCTGGGCCACGAATGTGACCTCGTGCTCGTGAAAGTGAGCGAAAGAGGTCGCATCACAGAAGAAAATATCGCGCGCGGTATTCGCTGGGTTATTGCCAATCGCGAGCGTTACCACATTCGCGTGCTGAACATTTCGCTCGGTGGAGACCAAGACGTTCCCTGTTCGAGAAGCATTATCGACCAGGCTGCCGAGGAAGCGATTCGCCTTGGAATCGTGGTTGTTGCCGCGGCCGGAAACTCGGGAGACGAGGGCCATCATTCTATTCCGCCGGCTAACTCGCCTTCAGTGATCACAGTGGGTGGTTACTCCGACAACAACGAGTTGATGCGAAATCAACTCGCTTTGTATCACTCGAATTTCGGTATCACTGCCGACGGCACGACTAAACCCGAGATTGTTGCGCCCGCGATGTGGATCCCGGCGCCGATACTACCCGGAACCACATTTTACGAACGAGCTGAAGCGTTGTCGCAGATGGCTGCTGCCCCGGATTACCAGCTCCCCGGTCTGGCGCGTGAACTTGAGGAGCAGGCGGGGCTGCCCGAGCAACTTGTGAACTCAGAATCGACGGAGATCAGACGTTACGTCGAGACCGCTTTGCAGCAACACAAGATCGTTGCTACGCATTACCAGCACGTCGATGGAACATCTTTCGCCGCGCCGATTGTGACGTCGATCGTGGCCCAGATGGTCCAGGCGAACCCGGCATTAACGCCGGGTGCGATCAAGAACATTCTGATTTCAACCGCTGAACGCATATTGCACGCGCCGGCGGTCCGGCAGGGCTATGGAGTTGTCAACGCCGCGCGCGCCGTGGAATTGGCAGCAACTGAACAGCATGCGTTGAGCGCTGCGGGTTGCAAACCACCTCGAGTAGAGAACGGGCGCTTGCTGGTTGAGTTTCACGACGACGTCGCCGAGGCGGTTTCAGTTGCAGGCGACTTTAACGGGTGGAGTCGGATTGCGACTCCCCTCAGACGCAGCGGCTCCGGTCTCTGGTCTACGGAGATCGTCGTTACGCGGAGCGGGCGTTTCGAATACAAGTTCATTGTCGATGGACAACGGTGGATCGAGGATCCGAGTAACGGCATGAAAGCGCCGGACAACTACGGCGGCTTGAATTCGGTTGTTGTGATCGAGTGAAGGGAAATTTTGAAAGCGTACATAAGAATCAGAACCGCAGTCAGACGACGTCTTCTTCGATCGCTCCAGCCGTGCCGGGAAATGGTTCCGCTGATGTCGGAATCAATGGAACGCCCGCTCAGTGTGTGGGAGTCGGTCCAACTCAAGTTGCACCTTCTCGTTTGCTCGTGGTGCACACGTTACCTGAAACAGATCACACTCCTCAGACAGCTTCTTCGACGAAGTTGGTCCCTCTAATTGCTCCTTTCGCGAAACTCTCCTGACCACTTACAAAACTCTGTAAGGACTAGCCAACAGCAGCGACTACCTGACAGCAAGGGAATTGGAGAATGCGGATGGACTTGACAGATCAAAACAGTATGAGCGCGTTCGATATTTTGCGCCGCCGAATGATGATGCCGGACCCATGGACCACGGTTGTGACGCCCGGCGCTTCGATCCGGTCGTCTACACGAATGGTCGACGCGTTCAGCAAGCACTGGCCCGAATACGTGATGGAAGCGGCCGAACTCGGTTTATTCATGTTCTCCGCTTGTGCGTTCACTGTTTTGTTGTTCCATCCGTCGTCGCCGCTGGCCCAAACGATTCACGCCGGCGTGCTACGACGATCGATGATGGGAATCGCGATGGGCGCGACGGCGGTCGCAATTATCTTTTCACCGTTAGGCAAGCGGTCGGGAGCACACTTCAACCCTGCTGTGACCTGGACGTTCTTTCGTCTCGGAAAGATCGAGGCGTGGGATGCAGCCTTCTACACACTGTTTCAATTCGCCGGCGGTATCGCCGGTGTAATGCTCGCATCATTCACGCTCGGTAAGTTGATCAGTCATCAATCGGTCAACTATGCCGCCACGCTTCCTGGTCCGCACGGGCCAATCGTCGCGTTTTTTGCCGAAATTTTCATCTCTTTCATTCTAATGTCGTTCGTTCTTACCGTCGGCAATACGAAACGATTGGCTCGTTGGACCGGGATTTTCGCCGGTGCTCTGGTCGCGATCTACATAACCATTGAATCGCCGATTTCGGGCATGAGTATGAATCCGGCGCGGAGCTTTGGTTCCGCGTTTAGCGCACGGGTCTGGATGTCGCTCTGGGTTTACTTTGTCGCGCCGCCTGCCGGAATGCTGCTGGCGGCAGAGGTCTATCGACGGGTAAAAGCGCGGCCCACGATCGCCTGTGCAAAGCTGCATCACCATAACAATGAGCGTTGCATCTTTCGATGCAACTTTGAAGCTGAACAATAAAGGAGAATCGAAATCATGAAACGTAAGAAGCTCGCAATTGGTCTGGCGCTGCTGGCTGCTTGTTACCTGAGTCAGTTTACGGTCGCAGTCGCAACGCGTAAGGGCGAACCAGTCAAATTCACTGTTCGCGTGGAGAACATTTCCAACCCGGAGGGGATGATGGCTTCGAATGGTGAGAAGGTCCCGTTCGCGCTATCACCCGGCATGTTCGTGCTGAGCGAGAAGAGTGCGCCGCTGTTTACGGAAGGCAAGCCGGCGCGCAAGAACGGTCTGGAGATGCAGGCAGAAGACGGCGACCCGGCAGGACTGGTGGCGTCGCTGGTGTCGATGCACCACAGTTCCAACCTGCACGGAGTATTCAATACGCCGGTCGGAGCGATGGCCGCTGGTCCAATCCGTCCCGGCGATTCATTCGAATTTACATTTACTGCCGCCCCGGGAATGAAATTTTTCATGACGCAGATGTTTGGTCAGTCAAATGACTGGTTCTACGCTCCGGCCAAAGACGGCATCGCGTTGTTCGACGCGAAAGGCAATCCCGTCACAGGCGACATCACTGACAAGTTCATCCTGTGGGACGCGGGCACCGAGAAGGATGAGGAAATCGGAATCGGCCCGAATCAGGGACCACGTCAAAAGGGCCTCAACATTGGCGGCGACGAACACGGCGTAGTGCATCGCGTCAAAGACGGCCGCTGGCAAGGCCAGAACGCGCAGTTCTTTCGCGTCACCGTGACGCGTGAAGGAGGGATGTGAGTCATGAGATCCAGGATGAACATCGCACTCATAGCCTCGCTTGTGTTGGGCTCGGCGGTGGTCGCTAACGCGCAAACCGTTGAAAAGACGGCGCTCACTCTCGACGGTGCCAAGAAAGTGATTGCCGGCGCAGTGGCTTATGCAAAGAAGAATAACGCGCCGGGCGGTGTAATCGCCGTGGTTGACGAGGGCGGAAATCTGATGGCGCTTGAACGGCTGGATGGAACGTTTGCCGCGGGCGCAACTATCTCGATCGGCAAAGCCCGGACCGCAGTGCTTTTCAAACGACCGACGAAGGTGTTTGAAGACATCATCAAGAATGGTCGCACCGCGATGGTTGCACTGCCTGACGCTTACTTCACGCCGTTACAGGGCGGTATTCCGATCACGATCGGCGGACAGATAGTGGGCGGAGTTGGCGTGAGCGGAGCTGCCAGTGCGCAACAAGATGAGGAGCTCGCAATTGCCGGGGCGAATGCTTTGACGAACGATGCGAAGGTCAGTCGAACTATGCCGGCCAATGAGTCACCGGTACGTTTCTTCGACGCCAAACAGGTCAACACTTCTTTCTCGACGGGCGCGGTTCTGTTGGACGGGAACGATCGACATTACATGGTCCATACCAGCCGCCGGAACAAACCGGGTCTGGCTGAAGTTCATGCGCTCGACACGGACATCATTTACGTGCTCGAAGGCACCGCGACATTGGTGACGGGAGGAACGGCAGTGGATGCAAAAGAAACCGAACCGAACGAACTGCGCGCGGCGCGAATAGATGGTGGCATGACGAGACAGTTATCGAAGGGCGAAGTGATCGTCGTGCCGAACAACACGCCACACTGGTTCAAGGAAGTAAACGGCGAGTTTCTCTACTACACGATCAAGGTTCGCTGAGACGGAGGTCATTATGAATCGACGTAAATTAAATCGAACCGTTATTTTCTTGTCGCTCCTGGTGCTGTTGGCGTCTGCCGCGAAATTGTCGGCCGATGTTTCCATGGGGAGGCCGGAGGCCACGATCGATTTAGCCTCGACTGCGGGCGTTGCTCTTGTGAAAGGCGAATGGCGCTACAGCGACACAAAAATCGTCGAGGCTGACTTCCGCGGTCCTGGACCAGACAAACAGCCCACCGGCGTACCAGTCAAAACCTACGACTACGCACCACACGCGGGCGGCGCGCACTTCGACGATTCGAAGTGGGAAGTCATTAGCGCAACAACTCTGGATCAACGGCGTGGCAACGGTCGATTGGGCTTTAACTGGTACCGCATCAAACTTACGATTCCGGATCGCGTCGGTGACTTCGACCCGACCGGATCTACGGCCGTTTTCGAGACTTCGCTGGACGACTACGCCGAGATCTGGGTTGACGGCGAGCTGTCACGATCGTTGGGACAATCGGGAGGCTCAGTCATTGCAGGTTGGAACGCGCAGAATCATTTGGTGGTCGGGCGCAACGTGAAACCGGGCCAGCAGATTCAGCTCGCAATCTTCGGCGTCAATGGTCCACTTTCAAATCCGCCGACGAATTTTATCTACGTGCGTTACGCGAGGCTTGCGTTCTATAAGACCGCGCCTGGTCCCGTGGCGCTGACACCAAGCGAAGTCAATGTCGAAGTAGTGCGCAATGACCCGGCGATGGACGAAATCGTCGGGCCCAATCCAAAGGTCTTCAAGCTTGCTGAGGGATTCCAGTTCACCGAAGGTCCGATATGGATCAACCGGGACGGTGGATATCTGCTGTTCAGCGATCCGAACGCCAACACGATCTACAGGTATGCACCGAACGGAAATCAGGACGGCAAGCTCGAAGTATTTCGCACGCCCAGCGGTTACGCCGGCGCCGACATCGCAGAGTACGGCCAACCGGGATCGAACGGGCTCACGCTCGATCCGCAAGGACGCCTGACCATCGATCAGCACGGCAATCATCGAGTTGTTCGGGACGAAAGTGACGGCAAACAAACCGTCCTGGCGGACAGGTTCCATGGGAAACGGCTGAACAGTCCGAACGATCTAGTCTATCGATCTGACGGTACGCTTTTCTTTACCGACCCGCCGTTTGGCTTTCCGAAGTTCTTCAATGATCCGCGCAAGCAGCTTCCGTTCAGTGGGGTCTACTCGATTCACAAAGGCAAGTTGCAGCTTGTAAGCAAGGATTTTACTGGACCAAACGGAATCGCGTTATCGCCGGATGAAAAGTATCTGTACGTCGGCAACTGGCCCCGTTCGCTGACAGGTCAGCAGTTGCGCAAAGAAGACGAGCCGGTCACGGAAATCGGCGACAGCCACAAAGCCATCATGCGTTACGAGGTGCAACCTGATGGCACTCTGAAGAACGGCAAAGTCTTCTTCGATTTCACAGATGCGGCGGGCGAAGAGGGTCTTGACGGAATCAAGGTCGATCAGAAGGGAAATCTCTATGTTTCAGCGCCGGGTGGCTTGTGGGTGATCTCGGCGGACGGCAAACATCTGGGGACCATCGTGACGCCGCGTCACGCACACAACATGGCCTGGGGTGATGCGGACGGCAAGACACTCTATCTCTGCGCGCGGTCGGCTTTGTATCGCATTCGGCTGAACCTCGCCGGAGTGCGGCCGTGATAGCGGAGAAGACAATTGAGAAACGGTGGTTGTGAGTGGGCGTTGAACTACTGTTTGGGTCAAAGCTTTGTCAGCTAGTGAGGTGTATCGATGGCTACGCAAGTTGAAACAATGTCACTGAGAAGGAATCCGTTTGAGAAGGTCGGCGCATTCTTAATTCGATACGGCCTGGTCCTTGTGCTCGCATGGATAGGAGCGATGAAGTTCACGGCCTATGAAGCTGAAGGGATCAAGGGGCTGGTCGAGACCAGTCCTCTTATGAGCTGGATGTACAAGGTGCTGAGTCTTCAGGCGACGTCGAACGTGATTGGCGTAGCCGAACTGGTTGCGGCGGTACTGATTGCGATTCGCCCGCTCTCAGCAAGGCTATCGGCTATCGGAAGTGTACTGGCGGTGTTTACGTTCCTGACGACGCTTACGTTTCTCTTTACGCTTCCGGGCTGGGAGAAGAGTCTTGGCGGCTTTCCGGCACTATCCGGGTCGGGCGGGTTCCTGCTCAAAGACGTTGTACTGCTTGGAGCGGCGCTGTTCACGCTTGGGGATTCCCTCGCCGCAAAAAGCGCTCGCTAATGTGGACGATGGTTTAACCCCATCAGTGAAGCGCAGCGCGGGC
>CBFGMX010000051.1:0-31313 GCA_965649955.1 uncultured bacterium | reverse complement strand
GAACAAAAGGAAGCCAGATGTCAAAGATCTTAAACCTTGAACGAATTCTATGTCCTGTTGCCGAGTCGCATGAGACTGACGAGGGTCTTCTCTATGCAATAGCGTTGGCGCGCTCCTACGGGGCGAAGCTATTCGTCTTAACTTGCAGCGACGTCTCATCACGAATTGACAGCAACACTGTCGATGCGATGCAGGCCAGCATCAAGAAGGCGTTCGAGCACTCATGTGTTTTGTTTCCTTGTGAGGTCGCTGGCGGTCATCTCGATTATGAGTTTGTTGTCACCGAGAGCAGTCGGCCGGCAGATTCAATCAAGCACGAAGCCGAAAAACAGAACGCCGATCTGATCGTAATGAGTTCGCGCCGTCGGCCATACGCCGCCGCGTTACTCGGATCGACAGCAGAGGCCGTCTGCCGGACCGCTTCGTGCCCTGTACTGGTCACTCGTTCTGGGGAAGGTCACCATCTGCGGAGCGCGATCCGTGCGCTCGAGTTCAAGAAGTTGCTGGTCGCGTCCGACTTCTCAAGTGACTCCGAACTGGCGCTGCGTTACGGACTCTCGCTCGCCCAGGAATATCAGTCGCAACTGCATTTGCTACATGTTTTGACTGATTCAAAGACCAGCAAGGACGAGCTCGCCTGGACCTCGCAAGGCGCCGAAGGTCCATATCACGTGGCGGCGAGACAACTTCATCGATCAGTTCCGGCGGAGACTCACCTGTGGTGTGACGTAACGCATGTGGTACGTGAGGGCAAAGCTCCTCGGGAGATCGTGTCCTATGCAGTTGAACAAGAGATCAATCTAATTTTAATAGGCGCACATGGCCAGGGCTTTAAATTGGGAACTCTTTTTGGATCAAACACAGACCGCGTATTGAGAGAGTCGCCCTGTCCCGTTTTAGTAGTACGAGCCTTAAAGCCAGCCGCTCGGTCTGTAGGGTTGAATGGTGAAGGAGAGGGGTAAAGACGTTGGTTGCTAAGTTCTACAAGATTTTGGAGACGTGGAAAAGACGACGGGCGCTTCTGAATATCCGTCGAGAGTTCGCGAAGGCCGGATTTACCTTAGATCATTTTCCAGACTCCCAAATAGAAGGGGCGCTAACACGTTGGAATAATGACATTACGGCAGTCACATTAAGCGCCAAGACTATTTACCGTGCCCTTAAACAACTCACAGCCGACTGTATTTTTCGGTAGCGATAAGAAAGGAGGGATCATGCCCGAATTGATGGATAACAAATCTCATCTGCATTGTAGTAAGTGTGATTCCGAGAATCGCCGTCTGATCAAGTTCAAGAGTCCGGACAATCAGCCCTACTACCTGTGCAGCCAGTGTGTCGAGCAAGAGGATAAACGACAGATGAAATTCAGTAGCTATTGGCGGCGTTCGCGGCGTCCTACGAGTAAAATAGCTGTTGCTGCCTTATGAACGTCGATATGGCGTTTCCAGGTTGCCAATGATCTCAAAGTGGAAGTGCATCCTGCTTTGCATCCGCTTCGTTATTCGCAGTGTAAAAACTTCAATTCACCAATGAACTTGATCGCGCGGTTCTTTCCCATTTCTTACCATCGCGCACACGCCACTGACGAGTCAGCTTCGTAAAAATGACTCATATTGATTACCAAAAATGAGCCAACTGGAGCATTGACCTATCGAGCACATTGGTAGCAAGATGTCGCGACTTTCGAATAGCTCAACCTCACATAAAAGATCAGAACGTTGCTCTGATGCTTGCAGAGGATCTGTAGGAATTAGACATGGATTCTGGCAAACCATTCCACTTGCCCAGTGATTAGGTGGTACCACCTCCCCGAGCATTCCCGACATGCGCATGCTCCGCTGATAACTAGTCTCAGTCTTACGCAACGCATTCTCCCTCCCCCGGGTTGACGTCACTCTTTCGATCTCAGAAGGGCACTGATGGTCATTCTGATCGTGCCCTCTTCGTCTGGCTAGATTTAGAACGCATTTGCTTCTGACCGTCCCCACGTCGTTTTGATGTTCTCGGCGCGCGCGAGCAAATCAGACGCACTTGCCCACCTTAGTTGTTCGACATTAAGGGAGCAAATCCATGGACAAACCAAAGAAGGATCCGACCGATTCCAAGACTCAGAAATCGAGACTAAGCAGAAGGAACTTTGTAAAGGGCGCCGCCACGGTAGCAACCGTTACGGCGACAATTCCCCTTCACCCACTTCTCGGTGGTCAGGGTTCGATCGTCGAGGCCTCGACCATCAACTACGAACCCAACAAGCGTACGAATGACAGCTTCATTTATCGCAGAAACACAGCGATCGCCAACAAGATCAACGTTGGTGAGCTGCCAGACAATGGCGACAGGACCCGATACAGCGACTTCAGCGCTCTGCATAGCAAGGCTCTCCGTCACGACGCCCTCGGCGTGCCGAATAAGCTGTCATATCAGAGCTTAATAGACGCGCTCGAGACAGATACACAGAACAATTTCCTGGCTCTTCAAAACGTGATTGTCGGGACACCCGGCGGGGGCCCCAATTCAAGATTGAACGGGCCGGCGACATCATTTGCGTTTGACCTCGAGGGTCTGGATTCACATGCTTTCACTATTCCACCGCCATCTCCGACCGTGCGTAGTGCGCAGACGGCAACCGAACAGGTGGAGCACTACTGGGCGGCTCTACTGCGCGACGTGCCATTCACTGAATACGTAAGTGACACTACAGGATTAGTGCAAGCGGCTGTTGACGACTTGAATTCCCGATCTTTCCTCATAGGCGGGGGAGCTAACCAATGGGCGCTTCCTGTGACAAGGCAGAACCTCTTCCGCGCGCGGGTGGCTTCTTCGACTAGTGACGGCAACCTTAAGGGACCGTACATCTCGCAGTTCATGCTCCAGCCGACATCTTTCGGCTCGCAGCCACTCGACCAGAGACACAACACCTTCGCACCAAATCAGGACTTCCTCACTGACTTCACCAGCTATCAGGCCGTGCAAAACGGGGGATTCTCAGGTAACCCGATTCCGGATCCAACACGCCGGTTCATTCGCAACGGTCGCGACCTCACTGCCTATACCCGCGTCGATGTGCTCTATCAAGGGTACTTCGTTGCCTTCTTAGTCATTGCCGGCTTGGGCGCGCTGCCGAACCCTGCGAACCCCTATATCGGCTCCAACACGCAAAAGGCATTCGGTACGCTGGGTGGGCCAGACGCAGCGGGGACACTTGCGGAAATGGCGACGCGCGCACTCAAAGCCTCCTGGTGCCGCAAGTGGATCACTGACCTGCGCCTCCGACCAGAGGAATACGGTGCCTTAGTCGAAGCAAGGCGCACCGGTAGTACACCCGTTCCTAAAGCCTCGACGGAGTTGCACAACGACGTCCTTAGCTCAGCGGTGTTGCCCAGGATCCTCGCGAAGCATGGCTCCCACTTTATGCCCCTGGCATACCCCGAGGGCTCGCCGACGCACCCCTGCTACACAGGAGGCCATGCAACTGTGGCAGGCGCATGCGCCACTGCGATTAAGTTCTTCTTTGACGGCAAGCAGAAGCTGCGGCCGCTGCTTCTTGCACAGGGCCGCGATCTGGTTCAACCCTCCTCAGATGGCCTTTCGTTAGTACCCTACACAGGAGCGGACAGAGATCAGATCGACATCAATGGAGAACTGAGCAAGGTAGCGTTCAACGTTTGCTTTGGCCACGGCGTCCATGCCGGCATCCACTTCCGCAGCTCTAATTACTGGGGAGTGTTGCTAGGTGAGGCGGTTGCACTCAGCGTCCTTCAAGACCGGGCGAAGTCGTACAACGAACCATTCACGATGAACATCACGAAATTCGACGGCACGACTGCAACCATTACCAACCAGAACGCAGATCCAGCGTTTGACGAAACGGCGACGGCCGCGCCTTGCGTTGCGATCTAGTGAGGCTTGAGTTTGTTACCTTTCGTTTCCGAGCGGCGGCCCCACAAGCGGGCCGCCGTTTCGGTAATGAAGATCCGTTACAAGTAGTTATGGAGTGTAACTATTAATTAGAGTGCGATTTGGCGTGACCGATCCTGAGGAGTCAAACTGTATCTCCAGCCCTACACCCCAAGCGCTGCCTCCACGCGAAGTTGCTACCGCTCGCAAAACAGCGGCATTGGGAAAAGCACGAGGGTGCGTGACGGTGGTCCAGGCCCGACCGTCCCAGTGGAGAATCACGGGACCAGAGCCGAGTGCACCAACCGCCCAGACGTCGTTGCTCGCAGCCGCAGCAACTCCAGTGAGATAGGCGTCAGGTCCGCCTCCTTCATAGCTGTCAGGGGGATTCGAAGCGCTGGCGGCATGGCAAACCTTTTCACTCCAGTGGGTACCGTTCCAGTGACGAATCGTAGCGAACGTCTGGTTAGTAAAAATGCCTTTTCCCTGACCCACGACCCATACATCGTTAGCAGCAGTCCCGGACACTGCGGTAAACCTTTCAGTGCTCAAGCCACTACTTACTCGCACAGGAACAACACTCCATGCATTCCCGTCCCAATGCATAGTAAGTGGCGCTCCGCCTGCACTGCCGACGGCCCAAATGTCGTTAGCGGATATTGCGGTGATACCGGAGAGCTGATTGGCCCCACCGGCGATATTCGGACTTGGCACCTGGCGCCAACTGACACCATCCCAATGGAGGATGAGCGTCTCTAACGGTGTTTCGTTTCGAGTGCCTCCCCGGTATCCGACCGCCCAGACGTTGTTGGCAGAAAGTGCTGCGATGCCATGAAGCTCGTTGAGTTGGCTATCAGGACTTGGGCTCGGAACAATGCTCCACAGCGTCCCGTCCCAGTGTTCAATTATGGTCCGAGCTGGTGGACCACCATTGTGAGAAGAGCCAACAGCCCAGACGTCATTTGTGGATACCGCGGAGACCGCATGCAGTTTACTGATCGTGTCAGCAGGCGGATTTGGGCTTGGTACGATCGACCAGAGACTGCCGTCGAAGTGTTGAATTAAAGTACGTTTAGTAAAGGATGGGCCATTAGGATCCTGTGCCCAACCAACAGCCCAAACGTCATTTTCGGACACGGCGGTTACGCCGAGCAGTTCATTGCTGACTAAGGTTGCACCAGACACATTTGGGCTACTGATTTTCTGCCAACTGCCGGTTACAGGAGACACCACGTCCGGGCAGCTTGGAAAGGTTTCGAAACTACCGGTGGCCGTGGCACATCCTTTCTTGCTGCAACTCGTCACCCTATAAAAATAAAGAGTTCCTGGCGTCAGTCCGCTGAGTGGTATTTCGTGATAGGTGACCTGACTTCCCACGTACACCTGCGGCGCAGAGCCCGGCACTGGTTGGCTTGTGCTGTATTGTAAGAGCGAATCAGAGGCGGTGTTTGTATTCCAGACCACCGCGGCTGACGTGCTGGTTTCCGCAGTGGTATAGACGAGGGTAATTCTTGGCGCACGGGCGGGCGCTGACATAACTGACGCACCGGACAAGAGTAACGCAACCGGAAGGGCGATACATTTGCGAAAGTTTCTCAAGCTCAAAGTTAACACGCGCGGAGGAGAGTTCTTCTTAACGATTATTTTCAACATGTTTAGTTCCCCCTGTATTGAAAAGCCCCATGCCTCTTAATAACTCCGACCAACTTTTTTATTCCCCGCACATTAGAAACATAAGGAGGCACAAGAAGAAGGCAAGAGGGTTGCTACGCTCTTCGGATCTTTGCGACTTTAAATAAACCTAAATTATGCCGGCAGTCTCGGCATGTCTTATGGCTTCGAGGCGAGTATGAGCTCCGAACTTTGCGAGGACATGTCTGATGTGGTTCTTGACGGTAGCAGAGCTGATGTTGAGTTGGTTGGCGATGGATCGTGTGGTATGGCCCTTTGCCAGACTCTTCAGCACCTCGACCTCACGACGAGTCAGATTCACATTGACGGCGGGAACCGAAGAAATTAAAGGTTTGCCATTCGCACTGCCGCTCACGTGCATTCGCACGAATTCGGTTAGTGCCTGTTCGAGAAGCTTGCGAATATCGATCGGACGCACGAGGTGAATCGCATAGCGTCCTCCCGATGGATCGCGCCCGATTAGCGTAGAGACGTTACACCGAAGCCTGCCGGCCTTTGTTTGAACTCGCAAATCGAAATTCATCGGTGACCCATTGTCTGCCCATCGTTCGACGACGCAGGCTTTGGAGCAAGCTATGTCGTCCTCATTGGAACACTGAAGCAGCTCATGACATGAAACCTCCATCACCTCTGCCTCACTTCGGCCAAAGAGTTCGGCTGCAGCTTTGTTCCAGGCACGAATTCGTCCGGCCGCGTCAACTGCAAATGCCGCATCACCTGTTGATTCGAGTGTTATTAAAAACTCTCTTGAGCAACCTTCCACACGTCGTCGTTGTGGTGTCCAAGTAACTAGCTTTGCTTCCACGTGCAATCCCCTAAATTTCAGTTTTCGATTAGTGCAGCGTTCACGCGTGTGCCGCCGCTCAACTGCGCTCCGCCTGCGTAATATGTTCGTAAACAGCCGGGGCGAGCCTGCGTGCGAGGACAAGGTTTTCTCCCTCCTCTAAATCCGAAACCACAAAGACGGCGTGCTGTACGGTACGAAAGCATGAGATCTGGTAGCCTTCCGCCGTCGAACAAGCAACGACTTGCCCTTCCAGGTCTTTCAGCAGCTTTTCCTTGGGAGGCGCGCTTCCGTTTGGTTCTTCGACTCTGGTGACAAGAAGAGAGACGAGACGGCCGCGGTGCCTGATAACGATGTGCGCGAACCAGTGACCTTTAAATAAACAGGCGTGCGCCATTACCAGTTCTATCACTTCGTTGAAATCATCGCGTTGGGACGTCACCGTCTTCGTCAAATCTAAATAGGCGCGATCGTATTTACGTGCGGCCTCCTCAAGGCTGATCGGCCTGTCCGGCAAACGGTGACCGATTGCGCAGTCGCGGTGATCGCCTGCCGCAACTTCAGACATTCCCGCAAGAATCGCATCGGCGTCCCCAGCGATACGATGCGGACGTGGCTGACCTTCCGAGGGTTGCACAGCGGCAGTGTTCTCAGGCTGACGTTGGTCAGCCAGTTCTGAGACCGGTTGCGGTCGCTGTCGCTGCCAAAAGGCGACCACTCCTAACGTCACAACCACAAGAAAGCCGGCTGCGATCATCCACGCGCGAGCACGCACACTTAGCGCCATTGCACCAGACGTCACTGCTGCGCGCAGCTGACTGTGAAGCCGAGAAACAAATTCGTTTGGTATTTGTGGTGCTTCTGCACCGTTAAAGGAGGCTCGCAGAATTGTGCGTAGCTCACGACGTGCAGCCAATTCGCGCCGGCAGTCGGCACAGATTTCTAAATGCGCGATTACGTCGTGATTGGTTTCGACCAACAGCTCGTCACTGAGATACGAGTCGGCGATCTCATGGAAATCACGGCATTGCATCTGCGTCTCTCCTTAGTCGCCAGAGGATGATGCGGAAGCGGGTTCCGCCTTCTGCCCGCCGATGCCGCGCGAGTTGGCATAACTTGCGAGTTCCACACGCATCATCTTCCGTCCGCGATAAAGTCGTGACATGACGGTCCCGATAGGAACACCCAACGTTTTGGCGATCTCTTTGTACGTCATATCCTCGATGTCTGACAGCACGACCACTTCTTCGAATTGAGGCGGCAAACTGCGAAGTGCGCGGAGAACTTCTTCCTCAGTCAACCCCTCTGGCGTTGGTGGGTCGAACGCAACCGTCTCGGCTATACGCCCGTCTGTCTCGCTGACCAGGTGGAGGCGAGCCTCGGCGCGGCGTCGATTGCTATTGATGTGCAACATGACACGGACCAGCCACGCGCGACAGTTAGTACCTTTCTCGTAACGGTGAAACGATTGGAGCGCTTGCGTAAAAGTATCCTGCACCAAATCTTCGGCCTCAGCCTGATCTCTGACCAGCCACATGGCTAGACGAAAGAGAGCGGAAAGGTGAGGCAACGCCTCTGCCTCGAACTCTGCCCACTGGCTCTCTCGACCCAGTTGTCGAATCCTCTTGAACATGCCGCCGTCTTGCTTAACGGGACGCGGTGCAAGGCCGCGTTCTGATCGTTACTATCGATAGTGTCGGAACGGGAGACTAACACTTCACTGGGCGACCGCAGGTTGGCGAAGGTGAGTTTCGCAAATCTTCTCTGAGCGTCTAACCGAACCTATGTCAGCGATATGGCAATTTCTTCTCGCCAGCGCCTTATCGAAAAAAGGACGCGTGCACCACGTGCGTGCACTGAAGATCGTTGAGTTTCGCCCCCTTCCAGAGTTCCAGCGCTGTTCCCTTAAGAGTAGAGAGTTTATTGCGTCACGCGAAGGCCGGGGATGGTTAACCTTCCAAACCCTAATACCCGGCGAGCGTCTGTTTATTCCCGATTCGCATGAATTTGGAATTTATATTTCATCACTCACCCCGGGAATAAAGAAACTGCCGCTCGGTATTAATTCATCGAGAGCCAGACTCGTTGCGGGTGTGCCGTTTTGACGCAAACAGAAACAGTTGTGTGGGCCAACTGATCTTTCTGCAATCTCGCGACACGAACTCCACTCGTAACTTTTAAAAGTGCCCTTCTTCAAGTGCCCCCCTGTCACGCATTCGCTTCCCCGACGTTAAGTACGCTAATGAACTGAGGTAGTCCTTAGGTGATTAAACTTTTTCTAGCAGGAGGGCAGAATGACTAGGAGATTGATCAGTTTCATCTCGTTGATGGTTTTGGTTGCCGTTAGCTGCATCGGAACGGTCCAACCGACTACCCTAGCAGCCTTCAACCTCAAATCCGGTGCGGTCTATGTCTTGACCAATCAGGTGAGTAATGCAGTCGTTGCATTCGATCGTGCACCTGATGGGACCCTAACTCCGGCCGGCATGTTCTCAACCGGCGGCGCCGGCAACCCTGTACCACAACCTGGTGATCCGCCAACAGATCCCCTCGCTTCTCAGGGAGCTTTGATTCTGAGCGACAACAACAAACTGCTCTTTGCGGTCAACGCTGGGAGTAATGAAATTTCAGTATTGTCTATTGGCAAGGATTCACTGACGCTGGTTGATAAGGTGAGTTCCGGAGGTGTCCGTCCCATTAGTCTCACTGTGCACGGCGACTTGTTGTATGTACTCAACGAGGGCGGCACTCCGAATATCACAGGTTTCACGATCAGTAACAGAGGCGAATTGACACCGTTGCCTGGTTCCACTCGTCCGCTGACTGCAGGGATCATGGCGGATCCAGCGCAGGTCAGTTTCAGCCGCGATGGCGCACTGCTAGTCGTTACTGAAAAAGCTACAAGCTTGATGGATGTTTATGTGGTTGGTCCTGATGGTGTCGCGGGTCCGCCTATCTCTAATCCCTCAGCCGGCATGACGCCGTTTGGCTTCGCGTTTGATCAACGCAATCGCTTGATCGTCTCCGAAGCGTTTGGCGGTGCGCCGAATGGGAGTGCAGTTTCTTCTTATGCCGCTAATCTCAGCGGCATGCTCAATGTCACAAGTGAATCAGTACCGGATTTTCAGACGGCAGCATGCTGGTTAGTCATCACTAACAGCGGTCGCTACGTTTACACGTCGAACACCGGAAGTGGATCGGTATCCAGTTATACACTTGCTTCAAGCGGAGCACTGACTTTGTTGAACTCCGTGGCAGCCAACACGGGCGCGATGAGTGCGCCAATAGACATGGCCCTTAACAACAGCAGCCGTTACTTGTACGTTCATGCGGCTGGACTTCAGACGGTGGCAACATTTCAAGTGGAATCGGATGGAAGTCTTACACCGATTGGCAGCGTTGGTGGATTACCGTTCGGTGCACAAGGCATTGCCGCGCGCTAGTTGAAAGTTGCGGCAAATACTTTAGAGCGTCGCTGCACATCCGGAGCCGCGATGCTCGGGCAAAAATGACTGGCCGGTGCGCATATTCTCTCTGCGCATGAACGAAAAAACTATATTCTGATCGCGAACGACGTCCAGCTTAGAACGTCTTCGAACAACTCGGCGATCTGGTCGTCACCGGCCCAACCGGAACCAACGTCCGCGACTTGCAGATCCTGTTAGCTCCACCGAACCGGCTCAACCATAAATCATAGTGGTATGTGTGGTGAGCGATCATCTAAGGGATCGGCCCAACGATTGTTAGGGATCGTTGGAGCCCACTCAGGCCTGAGAGGATCTTGATCGTAAGGATAGCTTCCCAACCGTTTGTACAACTCGCTGTACTGCTGGAGCTTCTCGCGATTTAACTTCACGCCCAAACCTGGTCCCTCTGGCACCTTGATGCTGCCACCTTCGTACGTGAACTTGCCACCCTCGATGATGTCATCAGCGAGGTGGTGATAGTGGGCATCAGCTGCAAAAGACAGATTGGGAATGACGGCACCGAGGTGTATCATCGTGGCCAGTTGAATCCCCAACTCGCCGGAAGAGTGAACAGCAACGCCGAGCTGAAACGTATCACATACACCCGCGGCCTTTAAGCATTGACGGATGCCGCCCCAAAACGTTGTGTCAAGGAGAATCACGTCAACAGCCGTGTTCAGAACGTTTGCTGCCAGCTGTTCGAAACCAACCACCACAGTATTAGTGGCAAGGGGAATGCGGATTTTTTCGCGCGCCCGCCGCATACCGCTTAAGCCGAAGACGGGATCCTCTAGATAATCATTTTTGATGTCTTCAATGGCTTGTCCAAACCAGATTGCCTGCTCGGTGGACCAAACAGCGTTAGGGTCGAAACGAAAGCGATCACCAGCGAGTGCGGCCGCAACAGCCCGATAGCACTCGAGCTCGTATTCCGGAGCAAACACACCACCCTTTAGTTTGTGCGACGTAAAGCCGTAGCGAGTCTTCAGTTCAAGTGCGTTCGCGACGAGCTGTTCTACGGTACGCACTTCGCCGGAACCATCCTTCGAATTTGGATAGCGAAAAAATAAGTAAGAGGCGAATGGGATCCGGTCCTGCAATCGCCCACCGAGAATTTCAGAGACAGGCGCATTCCACTTCTGTCCGAGAATGTCGAGGCAAGCAAACTCGAGTGCCGCGAGGATCTGTGTTCGGTTGTTGTAGAGAGAAGCGGTGGGATTTGCGATCAAGTAGCGCATCTCCTCAAGGCGAGCTGGATCGTGGCCCACCAGGTAGTTCTTCATTGCGCGAAACACTGCTTCAGCCGACTCGCCACCCCCACCCATTTCGCCGAGTCCGGTTATCCCTTCGTCAGTGTCCACCTCGATGATGGTGCGGACGAAGCGCCCCCAATGACAGCCATTGGCGTGACGAAGCGGCGCTTCAAGCGGCACCGTCACCGTAGTTGGTCGAATGTCAGTGATTCGCATCTGTCGCTAATTAATGATGCGGTTGTGCCTTAAGAACGTCCAGATCGCTTCGTAACTTCTTACGAAATCCGCCTGCGGAAATTGGCCGTGTCCGCCATTTTTAACTGTGAATAACTGGTTTCGCACCTTTTCGTTCTCAAGTGCTTCGTGCAACCGCACCGAGTGACTGTAAGGCACAACGTCGTCTTTATCACCATGAATCGACAGTATGGGTGGCAAGGCTGAACGTACATAAGTCAATGGCGAGACGCGACGCGCGATGTCTTCGGCATCCGGCTGACCACCCACCCACATCGCCGCGTAGTTTTTCAGATTGCTGCCTTTGATCAAGTCATTAACGTCAGCGATGCCATACCAATTTATAATTGCAGCAACCCTCAACTTTTCCTCGCCATAACATCGATTGTCGAGTCCAGTTCCCTCCGGCAGCATGCCCGTAATCAGAGCGAGATGGCCACCAGCGGAATGGCCTGTTAGAACAATCTTGGTTGTATCGAAGTGCCATTGACTGGCGTTGCGGTAAACCCACCGCAGCGCACATCGTGTATCTTCCACTGCGGCCGGCGCTAAGGAATTGCTGGCCATGCGATATTCAACATTAACTACGGTCCAACCCTTTTCGAGAAACGGGAGGAAATGCAACACGCTCCCCTCTTTGGTACCAAAGATCCATCCGCCGCCGTGGAAGTAAACGAGTGTTGGAGTTGGGGTGGTTACACCATGCTGGTACCAGACATCCAGCTTGAGTAACGTGTTGTTCGCTCCGAGATAAACTATGTCAGGTTGAACCCAATAGCGGCTGCCAATATCGGTGGCCCAAGGCGAAGAAGGTTGATGTTGCGCAAGCACGCCAATGAAGCACAAAAGAATAATCAGCGTTGCAAGAGTAAGCTTACGCATATTTTTAAGCTGACTTAATCCCCTGCTTGGTAGCGACATACGCCTTGCCTTGATAGTTAACGTTTCGTAATTCTGCTTTTGCATCGAACAGACCAAACGCTGGTTGCGCCTCGATCTTGCCAAACAATCCGGCCCGGATTCCGAATAGATTTTCAACCACGGGTTCCAGGTATGCGCAGCCTGACACGCAGGCCCAATCGTTAATGTAAGGTTGATCTGAAGGTGCCTTACGTGCACCGCCACCGGCTTCCGGGTCCACTGCCTTTTCGGCAAAATGCGCTTGCGCGATCGGACCTTGCCTTGCTGTTTCGGCCAGTCCCTTGATCCACTTGAAAGCAACATCTCCTTCACCGGCCACGAATAAAGCACTCAACGCCAGTGATGGCCATGCACAGTAAGCTCCGGTCCACTGGTGATCAGGTCGAATACTGAATGTCACATCAAGATCCTTGGTTGACAGCGCTCGCATCCACATCGGTGTTTGCAATTCCTCGCGAAAGAACCGGACCATTTCCGACTTCACTTGCTTGCTCAATGTGTCGCCGATCGTGATGAGAACCGTACCAAAGTCGTAGCAGTGGTGGACCTCATTCATACTCCCATCCGGAAGTCGACACCGCCAGATGCCCTTCCCGGGGACGTACAGCTCAAGCACTTTACGACTCAACTGCTGTGCTTCGGAACGCAGTGCCGCTGCCTTCTCTGCAGCTCCGCGCCGCTCCAGCAACTCCGCGGCGAAACGTAAGTTATAAACGTTGGCCGCATTCAACCCTGCGACCTCGTGCACATAACTACTGACAGCTTCGAGCAGATTTGAAACGCCGCCATAGTCCGCCAGACCATGTTTGTTTGTATCCAATTTCCGCCAGTGTTCGGCGTAGGTCACCAAACGATCGATCACCTTTTGACCGCCAACTTCTCTATCGAGCCACGCATGATCGCCGGTCCAGCGCAAATACTCGCGTGCCATTCTGCACATCGCAAAATCATTTACTGAGTACCATGGTCCAACGCCGGAACCGGTCAAATACTCAGTGCCGAAATGTTTATAGACATCCAATTGCATCCATGTCTCGATCATGCGCCGCAGGATGAGCGGATCGAGCATCGCAAGCAGCATCGCGCTTAGACTAATGTCCCATAGGAACGTCGTAGTCTCCCAATAGCGCGGCGCCAGGGTGACATAGGTCGTGCCATAGACTGAATGCGGAGTCGTGCGTCGGAAAAAGAGCGCACTCATCACGGCAGAGTGATAAAGACGGCGAACCGATTCGTCACTAGTAACTAACGTCGGAACATATCCGGAGAACCGGTCATTTCCCGGCGTAAACGCGGCCCTTAATTGTGCGTTCCACTCGTCTCGCACGTCAGCAGCGGCGCCCGAAAAATCTCTTACGAGCTTGTCGTAATTTCTTTGCGCTTCATCAGCCCTCTCTGCCAAAGCATTGACAAATGTGATGGACCGTTTTTCGCCTGGAGCCAGATCGAAACGATAGATCAGCCACGATGGCCGTACCTCGCTAGCAAGCGGCCACGCACCTTGAAGCGAGTACGACTCTGTGCGAACGGATTTAAACAACACTGCGCCTCTGGTCGGGTCGACCGTGCGCTGGTTGTCAAACTCGCCCGGCGAATAGGCAGCGTTCCACGGAGCTACGCTCTTAGTTACTCCGCCATTCAACGCGAACTTGATCTCAGTCTGGCGACGCGTTTTCTGCTTGTTCTCTACTGTTAGAGAAACAGCAACTGACATCTGATTGAACGGCACGATCGTCACGCTCGATAGTTCGAGACCGCGGTATCGCGTGCGCCGTTCGATTCTGTCAGGCTGCCAAACAAAGTCGATCCCTGTCTTGGTCGCGGCAAAGTATTCACCGTCCACGTAGAGAACGGCGGTTAACAATTCACCACCGGAGCCAAGCGGCGCAACATTCATTTCCCCCTGGGCAAATGGTGGAAACGCGACACTCCGGATAGCCGTTACATCCATCGCCGCCTGTGCGCAACCCCACTGGTTCGTCAGACCCGGTGGATTAAAAAGATCTCCGAAACGATGCGGCATCGTGACGGTGCGTAACGACTCGACGGTCGGAATGTCAGTAGCAACGGGTTCGTTACTGCCTTGCGTTTGCTGAGCGTCGGCATGATCGGCACCCAACGCAAACTTCCGCAGGATGGCAGGCGCCACCAGTGCCGCAGTTGTAGTCTTCAGGAAATCTCTGCGCTTCTGTTCACTCATGTTCGTTTGGTTTCACGGTGCTGCTTCAATTTCTATGCGCAGTGTGACTGTCTCGTAGGGCTTGAGCTTCACGATTAGTGGTGAGAGCTGCGAGACACTTTCAAGGATTCTATCTTCCGTCTGATTCAAGGTAGCAGCAGCGCGCACCCTCACTGGCGCAGTAACTTCGACGGTCGTTGCACGGCCAACAAACTCTTGTAAGCGAATGACGAACACGGTACTTGGTCGCGGATTTAAGGGATTGGCGCTTACCTCGCCGTGAGTGGTGATGTCGGCTACCTGCTTAACAGTCACGATCTCAACGTTCGGCTGATTAACCATGAAGTAACTGCGCTCGGAAGCGACCGGCGGCACGGTGACGTAAGTAGCGTGCAGCGGCAAATTAAATTCAGATCCGAGACGCCATGCCGCTACATCGTCGAAATTTCCATTGGAGACGTTCACGGCGTAATCGAAGACGTAGTGCTGGTCCAAACCAGGTTCTGTAGTCGGCAAATTGGTCACGCCGAGATCGTGTGTATCTGCCTGATTGCCACGTCGGAATGCGCGGGAGTAAATGGTGGCTTCGGGCAACGGCCACTTGCCTGTCAACATTGCCGGGAAATCTGATTGCGCATTGCCAGGTGAAGGTCGCGCTTTGACGTAACCGGGAAACACGGCATGAAACGCCTGACGATGAGCGAGCATGACCGAGGCTCGTCCATCACTCATGCCGATGAGATTTTGTGTCGTGACTGAATCGCGGCGCGCGCCAGGCAGATAGTCGTCCGGCAATCTGTCAAACCATTTTTGACCGCCGCGAAGCACCTTCAGGTTTTGTGCATTCAGCGCAAAGGGAAACGCGAAATAATAGGAGTCGTGCCAACTCTTCCCTCCCGCAAACGGCAATCGGTTGGTGTCGATCTCATTGTGAATATCGATGCGGTCGAGGTCGTCGTAGATTGTGAAGGTAGTTAACGGAAAAGCTGATCGTTCGCGTGTTACCGTCACGCGAATCAGGCGCGTGCCGCGTCTGATTTTGATCGTGGGCGGAAGGGGCGTCGCAAGATTAGACGGTTCGTGGCCTTCAACTCGCAGCAGTTGATTGAAGGGCAACTCGCCCTTGTCATTCACGATTTCGCGCTCGCTGCGTACTGCGACGAGGCTCTTGACATTACCGTCGGGTCGGAGCTGCAAACGAAATTGTCGATTTTCGACGCGAGTGTTCGTCGCAACATCGCGCAGAGTCGAAACCATTTCACCCTTTGCCGTTTCGATGTCAAACATCGAATAGCCAATAGACGGAACATCACGGGCAACGAACACTGCGCGTCCGAGTTCGTCCACATCAAAGGGTACTATTTCTTTGTTGCCTGATTTCTTGATCGCAACGATCTTGAGCCCAACAGCCGGTGGGGCAACTGCGACCAAATCATCCCGTTGCCACGACAGGGCGTTGTAGACGAGCAGTGGCCAAGTGTTTTCGGAGGACAACGAGCGCGGCGACTCCCCACGAGAGGGTTGCGCCAACAATCGCAGTCCTTCGTCGAACAGATAATCGACTTCAGCCTTTGCCTTCTCCATGTAGCCGACGTATTGTCGGTTTTGTTCTTCAAGCTTCGCTCGATCGTTGAGCTGCGGCCAACCTGTGTTCCCTGCCCCACTGTGCTCGTCGTACGTCAGCATTAGATCGTACAGCGTGGCCGTGTTACCTGACGGGAACGGAATTCCACGCGTGGTAGAGATGACGCTCCAGAGAGTTTCTGCGGCCGGCGTGTGGTTGTGCACATAGCGAGCGAGTGCGCTGATCTGTGGCGACATCGTTTTCGCTTCTGACCACAGACCGGACCACTCCCCGCGGAACGTCGGAATCCGATCGCCATACTTGCTTTCGATGTACTTAAAGAATTCCGGCGGCGTCGCAATTTTCAACTTCGGAGACGCGTGTTTACTGTTCCAGAGCTTCACCGCGCGTTCCAGGTTCGCGACGTTTGTCGGCTCAACGAAATCGTGGGCATACAGCGCCATCACAGCGTCGTATCCATATCCCGCTTCTCCATATCTCTTTTGAAGTGCGGCGACTCCTTCCTCCATGATCTGAAGATCCGTCTTCTTGCCGGACTTCGGATTAAACATTTCGTACGCAGTTTTTCCTGTATATGGATCGAGAGAATAAGGGTCGAGATAGAAGTCCGTCAGTGATTCCGGGTATCCACCACGCTGGCCTTGACTTACCCAGGTTAAGACACGACTGCCATCGGGAGATTCCCAGTAAAAAGGAACCTTACCCGGAGCAAGCGAAGTTGCCATGTTTATAAAGACGTTCGCGCCCACCACGAGATAACGCATGTCGCTGCGTGCCAGTACGGAAGGAATTGAGGACGGATGACCGGGCACATCGTTCATCATCGCCATCTGCGTCTCTACACCGTACAAGCGTTTGAGCGTCGCGTAGTCGTAACAAAGACGATTCAGCTCCTCAGCGCCCATGAAGTCGGTATGCATACTGCCCCAGGCGGAGGAGAGTGCGATGCGTCCACTCTTGATGAGATTAACGAGTCGCGCGATTTTTTGGTTGTCGTTCGGTAGTACCGACGTAGGCGTCCTGGCGCGTTTCAACCATTCGTTAACTTGCCAGACACTCTCGATGGTCCAACGAAAATCAGGGTCAGCTTCAGCGATCCGGATTACTTCGTCTATGTGACGCGCCGCGCGCTCGCGAATCGCTTCCGGCGGATCCACGAAACCAAAATCGTAATGGCTCGTCGGCACAATGTAGACAGTTTTGATGGATTGCGCGTAAACATTCAGCTGCAAGAAGGCAAAGGCGCAAAGAAAACCCTTAAGAAACGCGGCAGCGCTTCGCGGCTTTGCGCCTTTGCGGGAAAAATCCTCTTTTGCCATTAGAAAAGGTATCTCAACGAGAATTGAATTTGCCGTGGTCCACCAAAACCAAGCAGTCCGCCAAGTTGATTTCCGACAGTCGAGATACTCTGACCGAAGAACGCCGTTGGTTGCAACGAGTTATTATCGCCTCGAACCAGCCCGCCAGACGGATCGGCGAAATTTGCCCTGTTAAAGAGATTGAAGATCTCCGCACGGAACTGGAGCGAACTGGTCTCCGTCAGTCGTGTATTCTTAAAGACCGAAAAATCAACCTGTGCAAAACCAGGACCGCGCAAAAGGTTGCGGCCAGCATTCCCGAAAACTCCGTCGCCGGGATTTGAAAACGCGGCGGCATTAAACTGACATTCGGGAATGCTGAAATTCGGGCACCGAGTATCGACACCGGCAACGACATCCGGACGGAACGAAAAACCGCCGAACACGCCGCCCTGTCTGGTGACGTTTACCGGAAGGCCGCTTCTGATTTGCGTGATCGTATTGAGCTGCCAACCGTCGACGATCCAATTCGGCCCGCCGCCAAACCAATCGCGAAGTGGTAAATCGTAGCCCGCATCCATGGTGAAGTTGTGACGAACGTCCTGATCGCTGCTCGCGCGTTCCGCTCGAGCGTTATTTTCGTCTTGATAATCCTTAAAGAAGCCAACGACGTCATCGATTGTGTGAGACCAGGTGTAGTTGGCATTGAACCGCAGGCCCTTGGCCAGATTTCTCCTGAAGGTTACCTGCAGCGCATTGTAGTTCGACTGCGGATAGCCGCCGACTACGAAGATGTCGCCGAAGTTTGGAGAAAGCGGTCGAACTTGAGTAACAGGATCTCTTCGATTTACATTTCGCGGCGTAACGACACCGTTTGTCAAAAGGTGCGTTACATGATTACCAACATACCCGACCTCCAAAGTCGCGAAGCCGAGGTCATGCTGGACATTGAGCGAGTAATGCTGCGCCATTGCCGTTTGCAGTTCTCTTTCGATGTGAAAAGCATTCGGGACCGCACACGCATACACCGCCGGATCGACCGGAAATTGCGGGAGGATTCCGCATCCAAACAACGCTGTAAAGAGATCGACCGATAGCGTAGGGAACGTGTTTGCCTGCGGCGAGCCGAAACTAGCAGGCAGATCACGATCGTAGAAAATTCCGTAACCGCCGCGCAGTACAGTTTTCTGATTGCCAAACACGTCGAACGCAAAACCAAGACGAGGGCCGAAGTTATTCTTATCAACATCATGCAACTTCTGCCCGAGTGGTGTGAACGTCAACGTATTAAGGTCGAAGTTCTGCAAACGCCCGTCTTTTTCACGGCTCACGCTGCTCACGTCGTAACGCACTCCCAAATTCAAGGACAGACGCGGATGCGCCTTCCAATCGTCCTGGATAAAGAGTGAATAATTCTCGTTCGCATAATCGAGCAGCGGATTGCCTCCCCTGGAAACAATAAAGGGAATGTTGTCCCTAAAATCATTCAAACCGAAGAAGGTAAGCGTTTCCTGAGTGTCCGATCTGGCCGAACGGCGATTAAGCCGAATGTCAGTACCTGCTTTGAGCGAGTGATTTCCTCGAACAGTACTCAACGTGTCGAGAAACTGATAGACGGTGCCCGTGCGGAACTGTTTAAACTGCGCTGGTCCAGGAACCGCGATGGCCTGATCAACGAAAGAGAGATCGAATCTGGGCAGCGTCGAAGGTCCAGCGCCCACATCGGTCACGTTGCGATTAATGCCGAATGCAAATTCATTGATCGTATTGTTTGAGAATGTGTAGTTGTGCGACGCCTTAAACAACTGGACGCGCAATGTCCCGTCCGCTGTTTGATCCGTTCCGACGCCATATGGTGTCGTTGTCTTGGAATCGTTGATGTTGTAGCGAACTGAAAACTGGCTGCGGTCCGTGTGTAGCCAATCGATTTTTACAGATCCCGTATCCTCGCGCAGATCGGCATCCTTTTGGATTGAAAATATTCCAAGGTTAGGATCGGGGACATTGCTTCCAGCAGGAAAAAATGGCGCAGACGGAAGCGGGATCGTCTCAAGGACCGGCGCGATTGAAGGAACAAAGGTAGCCCGAAAACTTGCTGTAGGAACCAGGGATGTAAATGTTGTTCCGCGAGTTTGTCTGACGCCTTCGTAATTCGTAAAGAAAAAGAGTTTGTCCCGAATAAGACGCCCGCTGACATTTCCGCCAAACTGATTCAAGCGGAATTTTTGCTTACCAGCAAAAAAGTCTCTCGCGTCGAGCGCTTCGTTTCGGAAATACTCGAAAACGCTGCCGTGAAATTCATTTGTTCCCGATTTCGTAATCGGGTTGATGACTGCACCGATGGCCTGTCCGTACTGCGCACCGTAGTTTTGTTCGACAGTCTGGACTTCCTGAATGCTGTCCATGCTGACGCGGTTCACGCGCGACTCGATCCGTCCGAGTACGTTCGATGTTCCATTAAGATCGACACGTCCAGCGTCGATACCGTCAACCAGTACGCTCGAGCCACCAAATGTCGAAGGGATGCCGTTGATGCTCGTTTGAAATTGATTGGTCGTTTGAACCGAACCGGGGACGGTCGCCAGCAAGCCCGTGAAGTCTCGTCCGTTGACCGGATTGTCAGATATTCGTTCGGTTGCGATCGTGTCGCCGACCGTCGATGTTTCCGAATCGATCCTTGTCTGGCCCGCTACTGTTACCACCGCATCCACACCGCCGACATTCATAGTTAGGTCGGCACGCGCTTTCTCGCCGACGGCCAGACGCAAATCCTTGACCGATGTCGTCTTGAATCCTGTCGCGGTAGCTTCGACCGTGTAAATGCCGTTTGGGAGACCCGGCACTTCGTAGCGGCCCTCACCGTCTGATTGAACGGTGCGTTTTTCGTTTGTTCCCTGATTCATGACGGTTACCGTAGCATTAGGCAGCACGGCTCCGTTCGTATCGGTTACAACTCCCGTGATCGAACCGGTGTTCGATTGAGCGAAGGTTGCGGTAACGAATACTAAAAGCAGGGATAGGGAGATCAAAGTTCTACTGATCTGGGTCGTAGTGTGTTTCATTCAAACCTCCGCCTGTCTTTCTCTATATTGAGCGTCGCCGGTTCTGGGATCAGGCGACGCGACAATGCTATTCCTGAGTGCATGAAACCGGTGTGTGCAGGCTCGCGACTGCTCTTAAGTCAGGCGTCCAAACACCATCGAGTTTTGGGTAATACCTCGGCAAAATCTCGGCCGTGACTGGAATAGCGGGAATCACATCCCGTCGATTCACTTCGTGACCTGCGTGAATCCGCATCACGTTGTCGACGCAACGAGCGGCGACATATTCCGGAAACATTGCAGCTCCGACCTTCAGAGGGCCTCCAGCCGTCAGCAAATCTTTTTCGTGATTGCCGGCCAAGCCGAAGGTTGCCAACGTTATCTGGTTCGGATCGCGACCCGCCTCCAAACACGCTTCAAGTGCTCCCTGGCCCGTCTCGTCATCCATCGCAAAAATTACGTCGACCTCATGGGTCGTAAACACTGGAGCAGCGAGACGCTTCGCGATGATCTTGCTACCCTCGCCGTTCAACCTCGCGACAAAAGCGGCGTCAGGCTGAATCGACTGCAACCCATCAATAAATCCGTCGCTTCGAAGCAGGCAGGGGCGCAATGTGGGCAGCCCCATGTCGAGAACGCTTAACGGCTTTCCGGTCGTGTTTTGAATGTGCTGGCCCACCCACGTTCCTAAGGCGACGCCGGCGTCGTAATCACAGATCGCGACCAGCGTCTTCATCCGCTTAACAGGGTTCGCTTCCACAACCACAGGAATCTTTCGATCCGCGCCATACGCGACGATTGATTCAAGGCCTTCAGTCGCAGCCGGTGTCAGGATCAGAGCATCGACCTCGCCGAACAGTTGCTGGGCCTGTTGAATTTGCCGCTCGACGCTCAATTCGGCATCCAGTACTGTGACCGTTGCCCCATATTGCGCAGCTCTCCGTCGGATAATCTCGATCAGGATTTGATACCAGATATGAAAACTGTAATTTGTTAAGTATCCGATTCGCTTTGGTGCGCCGGCGGCGACCTCAACGAGCGGAAGATGAGCCAACGCCGCATCGAGTCCTGGAGGCGGCGCGTAAACCGCCTGCGGATGATCGCTTAAACCATCACTTGCAGCGTCGTGGCTTTCGGCAGTTCCCTGTGGCGCTTCGTGGTCCATAGCAGTAGTAAGTTCCTCTCTATTCCAGATTCGCTCGCGGTGTGCCGCCGATCAGAGTTAAGAGTCCTCCATCAACCGTCCAGACAGCACCGGTTACAAACGACGCCCTTTCGTGAGCCAGGAACGCGATCACCTCGGCGACTTCCTCCGGCTTGGCGATGCGGCCCAATGGATGCATCCGCGCGCACTCGTCGTAGACTGACTGAGGGTTCGGATCGAGCGAAGCTGCCCAGCGAAGCATCGGTGTGTCGACCGTGCCGGGGCACACCGCATTGACACGCACGTTTTGCGCTGCGAAATCCACTGCCATCGAGCGCGTGAGTCCGATCAGCGCGTGCTTGCTGACTGTGTAGGCTAGAACGTTGTACTGGCTCGCGAGCGACTGTACCGAAGCGACGTTCACAATCGATCCGCCACGACCAACCATGTCAGGCAGGCACAACTTCGCCGCGTAAAGCGCACCATTCAAGTTGATCCCCATAACTTCTGCCCATTGATCGTCGTCAGTTGTCAGCGCATTGCCGTAACGCTGTATGCCGGCGCTCACGACGAGTACGTCAACTGGTCCAAACGTTGTGCGCGTTTCATAGATCGCTTCCTGCAGTTGTTGGGGTTGAGAGACATCAACCGAAAAAAAGGCGGCTTTTCCATTTCGCGAATGAATACTCTCGATCGTCTCATTGCCGGCATCGGGCGAAACGTCAATAAGCGATACGGACGCACCACGCGCCGCAAGTATTTCCGAAGCTGCCCGTCCAATTCCCGAGGCGCCTCCTGTCACAACCGCTACTTTTCCATCAAATCTCATAAAGCGTTCACACTCGATCAATCTGCCGTGCTGCTTGCGGGCAGCGTCGGTGCATTTCCTTCTGACATCGTGTCTTCTTCGTTTACTACAGGTGCGGGTGCAGGCAGGTGTTTGTACCAGGTGAAATACAGCGCGATGCACATAACCGCCGTTGTCGCGAAACATGCGAACGCAGTTGTATGGCGGTTCAGAATCAGGTACAGCGTACCGACATAAAGCGCGCAGATGCCGACTAGCGCCAGCAACGTGTTGAGCGCCTCCAGCCTGAAAGGAGTTTCCCGTTTGAAGCGCGGATTGCGCGCCAACACTCGTTCCCGAATCGCCGACCAGGCTCCCGCGGGTTGCACGTTTTCGTAAAAATTCTCCAGTGTAGTGAGGTCAGTAGGTCTCGTAATCAGCGCGACTGTTATCGTAATTATCGTTGACGCGATAGCGATGATGGGAAAACCTACGTACAACGGGAGGGGTGAGCCAAAGAACGACGTGTCAGCGACAGCCTGGCCCAGCGAGAGCGCCATACCTCCCAGCACACCTGCCGCGTATCCCCAGCCATTAAGACGCCACCAATACCAACGTAAAACGTTCGGCGGCAGGATTCCGGCTGCGAGCGTTCCAAAGATCCATAGAAAAGCGGTATTGATTGATGTTCCGAAATAGGAAATTACGATCCCGGTAGCAATAAGCAGAGAAGAAGCCAGGTAACTCGCGCGAATCAACGTCTTTGGAGCTGCCTCAGGATTGATGTAACGCTGGTAGACATCTTTTACGAGGTACGCAGCGCCCCCATTCACTGTCGAACTAAACGTCGCAAGAAATCCTGAGAGGAGTGCAGCCAGCATGAAGCCGACGAGACCCACCGGAAGCATGGTACCGATAATGACCGGTAGAGCTGTTTCGGGATCCTGCTTGAGAGCTGCATCCAGCTCCGGGTTCCCGAGGCCCATGATCGCCATCACCGCGATTGCCATGGCAAACGGCCACCGAACCGTGTGAATCGCACCCCAAAGAGCACCCAGCTTCGACGCGTCACGCGCGTCACGTGCCGCCAGGAAACGCTGAAAGTCGTACAACTGCTCCGGACCGCTAAAACAGAGCAGTAGTCCCTTCGCGACCCACACGGCTACGAGAGCTCCGAAGAATGAGTAATCCGTACCGCCGGCTACGACACCCTGAAGTTCTGCCGGTCTCGTTTCGGGCCAGATATTCATCCAGTTACCTGACACCTTCGAAGCGAAGACAGCAGAATCAAAGTGTTTGTAACCGATCACCGCGAACGCGATCGCACCTGCACTCAAGATAATGGTCTGCACGATCTCGACACGTACAATTCCATGAAAGCCGCCCGCGACAACGTACAGACCAGTCACTCCGAGTATTAAGACAGCGCATACGAATGGTGAAAACGGCAGGAAGATTGCTCCGAACTTGCCCATCCCAATGGCGCCATATCCGAGCAGTGCGGTGATAGTTAGAATTGCGAAGAGTGTGTAAGAGAGTCGTGCTGTATCGCCGGCGCGTGATCGACCGAAACGCGTGTACATCCACTCCGCGCCAGTCAGCACTCCGCTGCGTCGAATCCACTTCCCCATGAAGGCCAAATAAAAAGCTGTGATGGGGAAGCCCCACAGCCAGTGCACCCACATACCCTTTAGTCCGAGCACGATGAACGTGGACACGATCCACATGGTGCCAGTGATGTCGAAGTACGATGACGAGCCTGACATCGCCAGTGCCCACCAGGGTAAGCGGCGGCCACCGAGAAAGTAGGAACCCATGCCTTTCGCGGCACGTCGCTTCATGGCGAGGCCGATGCCCATGATCGCGGCGAGATAACCAACGACAATCAGTTGATCAATGAAAGATAGCTTCATCTCTAACCCGCCCGATCTTGCGCCTGCAGACGATCCTTCGACCTTCTGTGAAACGCGAGAACAGGGAGACTGGCAATGCAGAATTGGACGGGCAGCGACTTTATCAATGCTATTGACAAAGTGTCAATAGAAAAGACAGTTGCAAGATTTCAAGCTATTCAGAATTAAATTCGAGGTATGCGCATGAGGTCACGTCTGGTGAGATCCGAATAGAGCCGTAATATTTCCCTCAACTGTCGGTCCCAGTAATCCCAGCTGTGTCCACCGGGAAGTTGCCGGTACTGATGAGGGATCTTTTTCGCCACAAGTATTTCCGCAAACTCCCGATTCGTTGCCAGAAATCCGTCTTCTAACCCGCAGTCGAAATATAAATATGGAAGCGAAGAAATGTCTGATGCGCTGCGCGCGATTTTATGAAGGTCATTTGCCTCGCGCGCAGGGCTGTTTGCTGGCCCGAACGCCGCGACCAGGGATGGGCGGAGAATGTCCCAAGCGAATCCGGGATGCTCTTCCGTTCTGCTTGCAGGATCCAAAGCTCCACTCAGTGAACCTGCAAATGCAAAATAACCCCGATATTTGATACCAAATTTTAGAGCGCCGTAACCGCCCATCGACAAGCCTGCTATGCCACGCGCCCGCCGGTCTTTTATGGTGCGATATCGCGCATCAACATCAGGGATCAGTTCGCGCACAAAGTAAGACTCGTATTTATCCTGAGCCACAGTGGCACTATCGACGTACCAGTTATCGTGCCCTTCAGGCGTAACTATGATCAGCTCGTATTGAGCAGCGTATTCGGCCAGGTTGGTTCGCGTGATCCAATCGTCGTGGCGTCCGAAGAGGCCGTGTAAAAGATAGAGCACGGGATAACGTCTGTTGGATTTGAAGTAACCTGGCGGTAAAAGCGCATCGTAGGGCAGAACTTTCCCGATTAACTCGCTTTTGAATTGAATTGTTTGCTGATGGACCCTGCGGGTTTCTTGTGCCCACGCGGTCGCGGTTAACAGAGTGAAGAATAATATTAAGGACGTTGACCGAGAGAACCACGCCAATAAGTTCTTGTGGCTACACACACTCCTACGGGCAACAATTCTCACGTTATCTTAGCACTGTCCTGTACTTAGTTATTGACGATGACAAAGCCTTAATAGCATTGCGGACACTCAGGCGTCAATCACCATTTACGAGAGCCGCGCCGGAATGCGCCGTAACGTCGGGATAGGGCCTTGTGGGGCTTTGACCCCGTTGTTTTGTTTGTTGCGATCGTCTCTAAAGCAATGCTGAAGTGCAATTGGTATCGCTCCAAAGAGACTGGGACGGAGCACGCTAGATGGACGTACTTTGAAACTGATTGGCGGGACTATGTAGTTACTCTTGATACAACCTTCCACAATGGGTTGGATGATGGGCCAGGCACCTGTAATCTCACCGCCGATGACGACAACTTCGGGGCTCAGGCCGTGTACCATGCTCGCGATCCCCTCACCTAAGTAACGGGCGGTTGTTTGAAGGGTCTCAAGCGCAACGGCATCCCCCTGGCCGGCAAGGGAAATTAATTCTCTTACAGTGCGGATCGGGTTCTTTGGTTTGGCTACGGCATTATACCTGTCCAGTGTGGCCCGGTTTGAGGCAAAAGTTTCCCAGCAACCGCGCCGGCCGCATGAACAAGTCAACCCGTTAGGATCCATTGTCATGTGCCCGAAGCCACCCAGGCCAATGCTGGTACCCACGTGCAATTCCCCGTTAATGATCAATCCGGTGCCCAAACCTTCAACAACGAGTACTGAAAGCAGCGTTCGTGCGCTGACCTCGTCGAGTGGGCCATACCACAATTCCGCGAAGGCTGCGGCGTTCGCGTCGTTTTCCACGTATACAGGTAATTCCAACTTCTCTTCCATCAAAGCGCGCACAGGAACGGCCCGCCATCCTAAATTCGGTGAAACGATCACTGTACCAGCAGCGCGATCGACTAATCCCGGCACACTTACGCCCACTGCTTCGACGCGAGCTCTAGGATATTGCGTCCTTACCAATCTACGGATTTCACCTGCGAGCGAACGAAGAAACGCTTTTGGCTCGCCTTCTGTAATTACGGATTTTTGCGTCAGTATTCGACCATTGAAATCACTTACGGCGTAGATCGACTCCTTCACACCCAGGTCTATTGCGAGAACATAAGCGCTTTCTGCATTCACGTGAAGATACTTTGGTGGACGGCCTCCGCTTGACGGCCCTTCCACTCCTTCATAGATGAGCTTCTGCTTTATCAACCGATTGACAATGGCGGAAACCGTCCCGGGCTGGAGACCGGTCGCCTTGACGATATCTGCACGCGAGATAGGCTGACGATCCCTTATTAAATGGAGAAAAATCGTCTGGTTAATATCGCGCAAATCGCGCACGCCGATCATTTTCACATGATGCGTGCCTGGACCTTTCATCCTAATCAACCTTTCGAATGGAAAATGAGTGCGGGCCATTGTGCCACCTTCGGCCAAAACAAAGCTACCGTTTTGACGAGAGAAGGGCAGAACTTGCGAACTCTGACTAACTAACGAGGGAGCAGACGCACATTAAATTATGAGCAATGGTGAGGCAATCCTTTGAATTGCTGCGGTGCCAGCATCACGGCGTAAGAGTCCTTTAGGTTAACCTAAAACTGGTTTTGTAAAGACATCAAGCATAGAAATAAAGTGCGGCTCGATTTGCTGCTCGCGCCGCTTAGAAGATGACTGAGCAATTCACTGAGAAGTCATCCTTCACCTAGCTCAAGCCTCAATTTCGGAACTCCGTCCAACAACAAATAAAAAATTAAGGCTCCGACCGGGCTAAAGCTACGACGACCGATTCCTTGTTGAAGGCCGGGAAAATACTGACTTACTTGACTCGGGGTGCAACCAATCTTCCCGGAGCAATCTCTAAAGCCCCGCATTAGTATCCGATTCGTAGCTGGATACGGCAACTTTCCCCAATACAACTTACTGATCAGCTTCTTTTTGAGCGGTGACGCGTGTGAACTACTTACTCGGAACCGCACGTCAAGTAAGTATTCGTGTGCGTCCCTGAGGGTGGGGGCGGAGTTTTTCAAGGGCAATTAGAACACTCTGCTCCTGCCTCTTTCTGGGTTACATCTTCTTCGGTTACGGAGCGCTGCTATGCGAGTATTGTATGTTGAAGACGATGAGGACACTCGAAGACTCGTCGAAATTGTCTTGCGGTCAGAAGGGTGGGAGGTTGTCGCCGTCGACAATGCGAGCGCCGCGTATGAGCTCGCGAACAGCGGCGAGTTTGACCTTTACTTACTAGACAATCGCATTGAGGGTGACAAGAACAATGCCTTGTGCCGCGCTCTACGCTCGCTGCATCCAGCAACTCCAATACTATTTTATTCTGGTGCGGTGTTTCCCTCCGACGTCGAGATGGCGCTTGCGTGCGGAGCACAGGGCTACCTTGCAAAGCCATGCACTCCCGAAGCACTCATTGCAGAGATCTTGAGGCTGACCCACGGCTAACTCAATCGATCGGCGCTGGAGTATTGGGCGACCAGACTCTTGGTTACCTCAACCCGCCTCACTTTCTCGAGAGAGTCTGCGTCCTGATATTTGGCAAAAGGACGGGTCCGCGCAAAACACTAAATGAGTCGATGAGGTCACCAATCGCGGTTTTCCTGCATCCTAACCAATTCGTGCACTAAGAGATGAGAAACACCTACTTCTCACTGTCATTTCTTGTTCTTAGCTACCTGTTGATGCCGGCGGTGGTCTACCCGCAGATTGATGATCTCAAATGGAGCCGTGGTCCAAGTGGCTTGTATCCCGTAACCAAGTGGGACGCAACGGCGGGCGTGAAGAGAATAGGGTTCATAAATAACACCGGAAAGCTTGTAATCGACTATGACCGTTTACCGAGCTCAGCCAGGTTAGTTGGAGAATTCCACGAGGGCCGAGCTGCAATCTTCCTTGAGAAAAAAGCAGTACCGCCAGGTTCCCCCGTCTACGATGTGGGTTTCATCGATGAAAGCGGGAACATGGTCATCCCACCTCGCTACTTCGATGCCCGCGCTTTCAGCGAAGGACTCGCCTACGTGCAATCATATGAATTCCGCGGCTTTATAGATCTTCAGGGCAGGCCCGTGATCAAAACTGATAACGACGTCACCAGAGACTTTCATGAAGGGCTCGCCGCAGTGTCGTCGTCTGTGAGGGGTCGCTCCGGATATATCGACCGTTCGGGTAAGATGGTCATCCAAAAGCAGTATTCCTTTGCGGATGATTTCTCGGAAGGTTTGGCTGGAGTTCTAGTCGGTAGAGAGTTTGGGTTCATCAATACGAAAGGCGAGATGGTTATTTCGCCACGCTTCGTACCGCGTCGAGGTTGGTACTCATGGGACCCGATAATTGCTACCAGCCGTTTCTCGGAAGGCTTGGCGCCTGTGGCCATCGGCTCAGAGTTCGACAGGGTCTATGGGTACATCAATCGCAAAGGCGATTTCGTGATTCCGCCGCAATTTTATGCAGCACAACTCTTCTCCGAAGGATTGGCGTTCGTCGCCAAGAGGGACCCTGTCACCAAAGAGGCAACGACAGCAGGTTGGATCGATAAAACTGGACAGTGGGTGGTCACCGACGTGCAAGGCCATCTTCCGCCGAACATTTCAAAGGCTTCCTTTAACCCACACCATTATCTGGATTGGAGATATTCGGAAGGACTTGTGCACTTTCATGTTTACTCCTCTGAAGGTAGACCTCTCCGCGGATACATGGATCAAAAAGGAAAGGTCGTTATTGAGCCCAGACCAGTCAACAAAGCTGAACCGTTCGTCGGCGGTCTCGCGCGAGTGTTTGTGAAAGGTGACGAAGGCTCGTCCGACGATTACGGGTATATTAACAAGACAGGACAATTCATCTGGCAATATACAAAATAGCCATTGATTGAGTCTTTCTACTTAAGGGTTTATTCAAATGAAACGTCTAATCATTCTCCTCTTGCTCGGAATTCTGCCGGCTTTGTTTGTTGGCCAGTCAGAAGAACGCTCAGTTGGTACTGGACCAAGCTTCAAGGGCCCGGTTGGTCTACAGCTCTATAGTCTTCGCGATCAGTTCAAGAACGACGTTCCAGGCACACTGGACCAGGTGAAAGCATTCGGCGTCAAGTACGTCGAAACGGCAGGTACCTATGGAGTTCCGCCGGAAAAGTTTCGCGCTCTGCTTGATGAAAGAGGACTCAAAGCCGTGAGTGGCCACTTCCCTTACGAGACGTGTCGCGACAACGTTGAGAGCATTGCGGCCGAAGCGAAGACACTGGGTTTGGAATACGTCGGCTGCGCTTGGATTCCCCACAAGGATCCGTTCGACGAAAAGACATGCCGCGAAGCTGCTGATGTCTTTAATCGAGCCGGCGAGGCGCTGGCCAAACATGGCCTCAAGTTTTTCTACCACACGCATGGTTATGAGTTTCTGCCTTACGGCAACGGCACGTTGTTCGACTTGCTGATGTCTGAAACAAAACCGGAATACGTCAGATTTCAAATGGATGTGTTTTGGGTAGTCCAGCCCGGGCAGGATCCGGTGAAGCTGTTTGAGAAATACGGTAAGCGTTTCGAGCTTATGCACCTGAAGGACATGAAGCGTGGAACTCCATCCGACTTTACCGGCCAGTCGGACGTCACGAACAACGTGCCGCTTGGCGCAGGCGTTGTTGATTTCAAAAATGTGTTGAAGGCCGCAAAGAAGGCAGGCGTCAAGTGGTATTTTCTGGAAGATGAATCGCCAGCGGTGATCACGCAGGTGCCAACGAGCCTGAAATATCTTCAAGAAATGAAATTCTGAAGTCTTGACTACTTAAGCAAAGCGTTCCGGGAGGGTTGTCTGTTGGCGAACAAACTTGGAATCGGGTTTATCGGCAGTGGCTTCGTAGCCAAGTTTCACATTCAAGCCTGGCGTGGTGTTCGGGATGCTGACGTGCTCGGCATCTACAGCCCTAACGCCGAGCATGCCCAAGCCACCGCGACATTAGCGCGCGACCTCCGCGTCGGGAATGCACAGGCGTTCAATTCGATCGAGGAGATGATCGCGGCGCCGGAGATTGATTGTATTTGGCTGTGTGGGCCAAACCATCTTCGACTCCAGAACATGCAAGCCATTTGTGACGCGGTTCAGTCCGGGAAAGGTAAGCTCATCGGCATCGCGTGTGAGAAGCCACTTGCCCGTAACGTCGCTGAAGCACGTCGCATGGTTGAACTCGTCGAGCAATCGGGTTTGCTACACGGTTACCTGGAAGACCAAATATTTGCGCCAAGCGTTACTCGTGGACGACAGATTATGTGGAGTCGAGCGGCGGCGTTAACTGGTCGTCCGTATCTCGCCCGCGCAGCCGAGGAGCACAGCGGCCCCCATTCACCATGGTTTTGGCAAGGAGAACTGCAAGGCGGTGGTGTGCTAAACGACATGATGTGTCACAGCATCGAGGTCGGACGCTTCATGCTCACGAAGCCTGATGCGCCGCGCGCGAGTATCAGACCCGTCAAAGTCTCCGCGCAGATTGCGAGCTTGAAGTGGTCACGTCCGAAGTACATCGAAGCTCTTCGTACCAACATGGGGCCAACAGTGGACTATATGAAGAGGCCCGCAGAGGACTTCGCACGTGCAACCGTCAACTATGTCGACGAAGAGAACAACCCACTGATCGTCGAAGTAACAACATCCTGGAGCTATGTCGGGGCGGGTTTGCGTCTGAGCCTCGAAGTCCTCGGCCCGGAATACTCGCTCGCAATGAATTCTCTCGACAGCGGGCTCAAACTATTCATGAGTCGTGAAGTGAAGGGCGATGCGGGCGAGGACCTTGTCGAAAAACAAAACGCTGAGCAGGGACTAATGCCTGTGCTTGGTAACGAGGCAGCTGAGTATGGGTACGAATCGCAAAATCGCTACTTCGTGCAGTGTTTTCTGGACTATAAACAGCCTGTAGAAAACTTCCACGATGGACTTGAAGTAACCGAACTGTTGATGACGGCCTACATGAGTGCCGAGCAGGAACGCACGATCGCTTTCAAACCAGAAGGGCTCGACAGCTATGTTCCGCTTGTCGCTCAGGGATTGTGGAAAGCTAGATGACCGACT